>DATEKZ010000512.1:0-2791 GCA_035277185.1 Verrucomicrobiia bacterium | reverse complement strand
CCTTCTTATCGATCAGAATGTTGCCCGGTTTGATATCGCGATGGACGATGCCTTCTTCGTGGGCGTACTGGAGCGCTTCGCAAATCTTCGGAATGATCGCGAGCGCTTCCTGCGGTGCGAGCCGCCGGGACTGTTCGAGTTGACGGAGGTTAACGCCGTCAACGAATTCCATGACCAGGTAGAAATAGTCACCGGCGCGGCCGAAGTCGTGGATGGCGACAATATTCGGGTGGCCCAGCCTGGCCAGGGCCCGGGCTTCGCGCGTGAACCGCTCGGCGAATGCGGGATCGCGTCCGGACGCCGGCGGCAGAATCTTCAAGGCGACGAGACGATCCAGTTGGGCTTGTCGCGCCTTGTAAACCACGCCCATGCCACCCTGGCCGAGAAGTTCGATGATCTCCAGTTGGGGGAAGAATGGGGCCAGCTCCTTTGGATCGGGCGGCACGAAGCCCTCGCCGCCGGACTTTGCGGCGGGTTCGCTGCCCAGGCCGACCTTGACCAGACACTTCGGACAGAGTCCTTCCGGGGCATCGACCGGCAGAGGAGCCGCACACTCCCGGCAAAGACGCACGGTTTCCATATTGGTAGTCTCTTCTACTGCTTTCATTCTGCCGCTTACAGAAGAAACCGTGGGCCAAGGTTACAAGAGATCAAACCCAACAGAAGAGGATCGTTGAATTCTGATTCGGTCGATCAGCGGGTCGTTCTCTCCCGTCGCTCCAGTTTCCGCCGATAGTAAGTGGGCACCAGAAATCCGAGGACGGTGGGAACACCTACCACCGTAAAGTTGATGAGATTCAAAACCAGCCAGTCCCAGTTTTTGAAGAATTCCTTCGCCATCGGGTCACCGGCGTTGCTGCCGATCGCGTGAACACCGCCCACGAATCCGCCCATCGCCAAATAGCCAAAGGCCAGCCCGCCTAAAGCAATGGGGCCGCACGCCAACCCACCCCACGCCAGGACGAGACCCAAGGCAAGGCCACCGAAGGATACCAATCCCGCGGTCACGCCGCCCACCGCGAGCCCGCCGACAGCGATGCCTCCAAAAGCAAAGCCTCCACGCGCCAGCCCCCCCATCGCGATTAAGCCCGTCGCGGTCTGCCCCATTGCCACGATGCCGCGCGCAGTCCGCTTCTTCCCGGTCACCGGATCCATGCCGTAGGCGATGTGCAGCAGCGGCATTCCCCAAAGCGTCTTCTGGCTCTTATATTCAAACCCGATGGCAAAGCGCACGGCCATCGGCAGTTGATCCACGAGTCCGATGATGGATTCGATATTGGTCCTGACCTCGCTGACCTTCTGGTAGCGTCGTTGCGGTTCCTTTTCGAGCGTTCGCAGCACCACTTCGTCCAGTCGCACGTCCAGCGCCACCTTTTCCGATGGCGATGCGAATCGGCCGATCGGGAGTTCTCCGGTGAGCATTTCGTACAGGACGACGCCGAGCGAATAGATGTCGGCGCGATGGTCCACTTCCAGAGGCCGCTCGATTTGTTCCGGCGCCATGTAGTGCGGCGTGCCCATGACGTGTTGCGATTGCGTAAGCGCAGGGTCGGCCGCGCCGGGACCGATCAACTTGGCGAGACCGAAGTCCGCGATTTTTACGCGGCCCTTCTTGTCGAGGAGGATGTTGCCCGGCTTGATGTCGCGATGAACGATCCCTTCGTCGTGCGCGTACTGCAGCGCGTCGCAAATCTTTGGGATGATCGTGAGCGCTTCCTTTGGGGCAAGTCGCCTGGACTGCTCCAACTGGCGAAGGTTCAAGCCATCCACATACTCCATGATGAAATAGTAATAATCGCCGGCGCGACCGAAGTCATAAACCGAGACGATGTTCGGATGGTTCAGCCGGGCCAGTGCGCGGGCTTCGCGGGCAAACCGCTCAGCGAAGGCGGGATCACAGCCAAACTCAGGCGGCAGGATTTTAAGCGCAATCAGGCGATCCAGATGTGGCTGGCGCGCCTTATAGACCATGCCCATCCCGCCCTGGCCGAGCAGCTCCATGATTTCGAGCTGGGGAAATACCGCGGCCAGCTCGCCCGGCGCCGGCGAGGCAAACCTTCCGCCTGGCGGTGTTGGCGACGCGGTCGTCTTCGGGCTGTTCTCGCTTCCCAGCCCGCCCTTGACGAGGCATTCGGGGCAGAGCCCTTGCGGGGCGTCCGCGGGGATCGGTTTCAAACATCCGTTGCAGAGTCGGGTCGTTGCCATAAGTATCCTTCGTCTGCCCCTTACAGAAGAAACCGCCACCAAAGGTTACAGGCCGCGGTTCAGGACGCCGGCGGCGGCGGCTTCGGCTCGTCCTTCTTGACCGATAGCTTTTTGGGCGGCGCCCCTTGCGCCGGCGGCACGAACGTCGCCCACGTCATTCCGGACTGCGCCTGGTAGTTGCCCTGTGCGGCCTGTGTCGGCGACGCCGGAATCACGATGAGGTGGTTGCAGCCCGGACACTGGATTTGCTTGCCGGAAAACTTGTCGTCGCACTGGATATGTTGTTCGCAATGCGGGCAGGAGAATTTGAAATCGCTCATAGGCTGAATGACTGGATGGTTGATTCGACGCACTCATACCCGATCCGGTTGCTGTCTCCAATCACAAATTCCGACCGGACCGGCTTCACGTTAATACCGAAGAAACCGGAGTGAGAGGTTACCGGCGGAATCCAAACGGATAGGCACAAGAGGCGCAAAATGGAGGTTGTCCCGAAAAGTTCTCGCGGCCTGCGCAAATTTCGTAGCGGCGGCCATCCTGGCTGCCGTCGAGGCGCGCGTCCCGCCGCCCGGACTGGGTCCGTATT
>DATEKZ010000511.1:0-3400 GCA_035277185.1 Verrucomicrobiia bacterium | reverse complement strand
CCTCAACGCCGCCGACCAGATGGGCGCCGCGATCGAGGAATGGAAGAAGTCGATATGAGTTCATGGCCACCAAGAGGCATATGAGGCGGAAAACGGACCGCGGCCTTCCAGGCCGCAGCGGCTTCGCCCAAACCCGCAGCGGACAAGGTTTGACCAGCCTCTTCGCCGTCGTACGCGCTGCGGCCAGAATGGCCGCGGTCCGGACCTCTTGGCCGGTCTGCGAAGATTCGTCGGCAAGGCATTATGAGAACAGGCCGAATCCTATTCTGTGTCATTGTGCTTATCGCAACCGAGTGATCCGCCATGCAAAAGCTGACGCACATTGACGCTCGCGGCAGAGCCAGCATGGTGGATGTATCCGCCAAGCCGGTGCTCTCGCGGCAAGCGGTGGCGCGCGGTGAGATTCGCCTGCAGCAGGAGACGATCAAACTGATCGAATCGCAATCCGTCTCGAAGGGCAACGTGCTGGCCACCGCGCGCGTGGCCGGCATTCAGGCGGCGAAAAAGTGCGGCGAATTGATCCCGCTCTGCCATCCGCTGCCGATCACCCATTGCGAAGTGAACTTCGACATCCCGAAAAGCCGCGACCGGATTGTCATCACTGCTTCCGCAAAGATCGCGGCGCAAACCGGAGTGGAGATGGAGGCGTTGACCGCCGTGAGTGTCGCCGCGTTGACAATTTACGACATGTGCAAGGCAGCGGACAAGAAGATGGTCATCGGACAGATCCGGCTCGTATCGAAGTCGAAGTCCGTGTGAATGATTGCCTGCCAAAGCCGGTGTATCGATTTGTGAAAGAAGAAGCGTTCATTGAGTTTTGTTTCAAACACCGGCGGAAGTTGCTGGATTAGCACCGAAGCTTTTCGTCATGGGATTTGACTTGGAGAAGGCAGGCGGGACCGCGAAATACGCGAACCACGCGAAAACAGAACGCAGTGGAAAAACTATGGATACTCTTTCGGATTCGACTCTTTTTCCTTTCGCGTATTTGGCGTGTTTCGCGGTTTGATCTGTCGGATTTGGGTTTAAGCCTTTTGCGGTAGGAAACAGCTATGCAAATTCACGTTGGCATCATCACGATTTCGGATCGGGCTTCGAAAGGGCTTTACGACGACCTGGGCGGACCGGCGCTCAAGAAAGCCGCTGAAGGCCACGGCTGGAAAGTCCTCGCGGAAACCCTTGTGCCGGACGAAAAGCGCGACATCCAGCGCGCCATTCGCGAACTGGTCAACAAAGGTTGTCATCTCGTTCTCGCGACGGGCGGCACCGGGGTGGCCTTGCGCGACGTAACACCGGAGGCCGTCCGCGAAATTGCCGTGCGCGAACTCCCCGGGTTCGGCGAAGTGATGCGGCTGGAATCGATGAAGATCACGAAGAACGCGATCCTTTCCCGCAACCTGGCCGTCGTCGTGGACAAGGCGCTGGTGATTTGTCTCCCCGGCAAACCGAGCGGCGCAGTCGAATGTCTTGGCTTTGTCGTCGGCGCGATTCCTCATTGCATCGAAGTTTTGCAGGAAGTCCCAACGAGTTGTTAGTCAGGACCTGTTTTGAAAACCGCACGGTTGTTTTCGGACGGAGCGCGAGTCTGTGACTCGCAGCGGCTTCGCCAGCGAGAACGCGTGTGGGATAAATTGAAGCGCATCGAAGGTTCGGACGTTGCTGCGGCTCACAGAGCCGCGCTCCGCATTTTGAAGCCACGCCCGAGACAACGCAACGCGTTGCGCCTGTTCGTAGGAATCCGTGGAATTCGTGTCTCCGATCAGCTCTGGTCCTTCACCTCCACATCAAACGCACCGGTCAACACCTGTCCGTTGACCTTGACCTGCACCCAGATTCGATATCGCCCTGGTTGCGGAAATTCGTAAGGAAACGACACGACGTTCTCTTCACTGGCTGCGCCTCTCTTAAGCCAGACCGCCTGGCTCTCTTCGACCGTGGGCAATCGACAAACAGGATCTTCGGCCCTCGCATCCAGTTTCATGGGAGCTTTCCCTTCGGCGCGCAGCTCAAAAAGTTGCTGCGAGGCCATTGAAATCGTCCCAGCCGGATGGATGTGCGCAAACACCGAACCGTCATCGCGTCGGATGGCCGCGTGACCAAGCATACCCATGTACGGTTCCAGCTTTGCCAGGTTGCTGGCCGCGTCGTGCACGGCAAAGCGAAGATTGGTTTCGGCGTTGACGGTCGGCGAACCGGAACGCAACCAGGTCATCGCGCAACCGTTCGCCAAGGACACCGTCCGTTCGTCGCCATCGCCGCGGCCGGTTCCCGGCGCCGCCGGACCGACGAGCCAGGAATCATCAGGGTCGGCAGCGCGCGGCAAGGCATCCCGACTTTCCGTTGACACCGCCGGCAGGTCGAACGCAGCAACGAGCGTGTCGGCATAGCCGCTTTCATAAGTCACATCGGCGTAAGCGCGGTACTGGCCCGGAGGCAGAGGTGGAAGCAAAATTTCAAAGCTCTGCTTGTTCAACTTGACCGGATGAAGATGAGCGAAGGCATCAAGCGTCGGCTCTCGGACAAGAAACAAGTGCATCAACTTGCCGTGATCCGGCACCAGAGGATAACTGTTGCGCATCTCTTCCCGGGTCAACCGCAAGACCGGGCGATTATTCTCCTTGCGGGTTTCGGCTGTCATGGTCGCGGCCTTGTAGAGCCGGTTATTGCGGAAATCCGAATCCTCGGCGTCCCACCAGCGTTTGCCCAGCCAGATTAAACCGACGAGCCCGACGGTGGCCAGCATTGTGCCGAGCCGGAACCGCCAGCGGCCCCCGTCGTCCGGTTCAAGCCCGGGAGCGAGCATACTTTGCCGGATCGCGCCGCCGATAATGTTGACGGCCAGGGAAACAAGGACGATTCCGAGGAGCGCCAGCAACCATCCCAGAAACCGCGGCATTTCGAGTCGGCGAAACGCGACGGCGTTGACGGGCACAATCACGGACGCCTGGCCGCGGTCGCCGGCGATCTCGACCTCGACGCTTTCCGCGCCACCCTTCATGAACCAGAGCTCGGCGCTGTAAAGATTGGTTTCGCCACGGACAAGTCCGGCTTCGTCCGGCGGCGGCGCGCCCTTTCTGCCCGCGTTCCAATGCACCGGCAGCGCGGTGACGCGGTCCGCTTTGCCGGCTTGGACGCGCACGCTGATTTCTGCCAGTCCGGGAATCACGCCGGGTGGCCGGATCGTAACGCGCACCGGATAAGACCCGGCCATCCCTTCGAAAAAGACGTTGGGGCTGGCCACGTGGGCCAGAACCGTGAACGGAACGATGAAAGCAACAAATGAGCCCTGGAAAAACAGCACCCTCCAAAACAGGGAATGGTCTTTCGTCGCCCTGAATGACGATCCGAGGCTTGTATTCACGTCAGCGCTTCACTCTTGCCATGCCGTTGCCCAGCCACA
>DATEKZ010000510.1:0-2782 GCA_035277185.1 Verrucomicrobiia bacterium | reverse complement strand
GGGGCGCCTGGTGCGCGAGACGGTGGCTCGGGGCGGGAAAGTGATTGTTCCTGCGTTCTCCGTCGGCCGGACACAGCAGATCGTTTACAACCTCAACCAACTCACGGACGAGGGCCGCCTTTCCCGCGTGCCGATCTATGTCGATAGTCCGCTCAGCGTAAACGCCACGGAGGTTTATCGCCTTCACCCGGAATGTTTCAACGACGAGATTTATCGGTTTCTGCGCGAGAAGCAGAATCCCTTCGGCATGGAGAACCTCACTTACATCCGCGAGGTTGCCCATTCGATGAAACTGAACGATCTGAAGGACCCGGCGATCATCATCAGCGCCTCGGGCATGTGCGAGGCCGGCCGCATCCGGCATCATTTGAAAAACCACATCGGCAACCCGAACAATCTCGTCCTGTTCATCGGGTATTGCGCCGAGTACACGCTGGGCGCCCAAATCCTTTCCGGGCAGAACCCGGTCAACATCTTCGGCGAACCCCATCCGGTTCGCGCCCGCATCGCCTCCATCGATGCCTTTTCCGGCCACGCCGACAAGAACGAGCTGCGTCGATACGTCGAGGCCCTGACCGGCGAGATCAAAAAAATCTTCGTGGTCCACGGCGAGGAATCGCAGGCGCTTGCCTTCGGAGAGACGTTGCGCGGCATGAAACCCGGAGCCGAAGTTATGGTGCCGGAGTATAAGCAAACGGCCATCGTCTAACTTTGGGACGCGGGAACAGGACCGCTCAGGGACAAAACCCGGGCGAACCCGCCCCAAATATCGAATGAATGACGCGCCGATTTGTCTGAATTACAGCCTGAACAAAGGAAACTTCTGGATTAGAAGTTGCTCGACAGGAGACGCTCAGGCACTTTTTGAACCATGACGTCAGCCGAACCCATTCGTTCGGAAGAAACCGACAACAGAAACCGTTTGTTGATCGGGTTGGCCACTTCGCTGGCGACCCACACGGTTCTCTTTGCAGGTTGGTTTCTGCTCGGCGTCCTGGTCGTCGCAGCCCATCGCGCCACGATCGAAAAGCTCCAGCAGTTGCAACTGGCCGAGCTTAAACGGGCGCAAGAGGTGCCGGAACTGACATTTGTCGAAGTCCCCCCCGACCAGGCGTCGCCCGAACCGCCAAAAGACACGAAGTTTTACTCCTCCGCCAACGCGCAGGCCGCGAATCCGGACGTGGAGATTGACACCACCGTTCCCAAGCTCGACGGTTCGCAGGACAAGGTGTTGAAGACCGCCGACGCTCAGCGTCCCCAGGCCCAGCCATTGCAACCCTCGCCACCGCCTGAGCCGAAACCGGACGAAAAGGTCGCGAAAGACGAAAGCAAACCTGATCCGGAGGAGAAAGGAGATCTCGCCCTGGCAAAACCCACCGAACAGGAGCCGCCGAAACGCGAACGCCCCCGCAAACTGGCGGACGTGAAGCCCCAGGAAACAGCGATGGCGGGAAAGAAGACGAAACAGGACGGAGGCGTTAGGCGCGCGCAGATCGTCGCTTCGCTGGACGTGAAAGCCACCCCGTTCGGCGCCTACGATGCGGCAATCATCGCCGCCATCCAAAAGCGCTGGTACGATCTCCTGGACCAAAGCACCTTCCCTCCGCGCACCGGCCGGGTCGTGATTGAGTTTCGTTTGTACGCCGATGGCCGCATCACCGACCTGAAGGTGACCGAGGAGGACGTGGGCGACATTTTGACGGTCTATTGCCGCCGGGCCATCTCCGATCCGGCTCCCTACGGGCCCTGGCCGAGCGACATGAGGCGGATGATCGGGAAGGAGTATCGCGACGTTAAATTTACTTTCTATTATCTATGACCCCTCCCACTCTCCGACCAAAACCATAGAACAATGCATCTGTTTTTCATCATCATCCTGGTGTTGGCCTCGATTGTCGGTCTCACGTTCATTGTGGAACGCGGCCTGGTGTTGCGCTGGAAAAAGGTGATTCCGCCCGCGGTCGAAGCCGCCGCGGACAATTGCCGCTCGGCGAACGACCTGCCGATGCTGATTCAAATCTGCAAACAGAACCCATCGCCTGTCAGCCGGCTGCTCCTGACCTGCTGCGACCATCTCAGTTGGCCGATGGAAGAAAACGTCGATGCCGTTGAAATGCGGGCGCGCAACGAGGTGGTCGGGCTGGAACGGGGCCTGGTGATCCTGGAGATTATCGTCGGAATTGCGCCGCTGTTGGGATTGGTCGGGACCATTTACGGACTGATCATCCTTTTCGGCGGCATGGGCCAGACCGGCCAAACCGACAACACCATCCTGGCCAGGGGTATCGCCCTGGCGCTGAACGCAACCCTGTTGGGCCTGATGACGGCCATCCCTTCCCTCGTGGCATGGAGCCTGTACAACAAGAAGGTGGAAACGCTGACGGTGAAGATGGAAACCATCTGCGAAGAGTTCTTGCAGCGCCAATATCGCCTGTCCCAAAAGCCCTGATCGATGCAATTCTCGACGCGCAAACGCCGCAACCCGCCCACGGTCATTATCGTCTCGCTGATCGACGTGCTGATCGTGGTCCTCATCTTCCTGATGGTGGCCTCGACCTTCAAGCAGCAGCAGCCGGCGCTAAGACTGTCTCTGCCGGAGTCGAAACAAACCCCGAAGCCCGGCTCTGCGGAAGAGAATCTCATCATCACGATTGCCAAACAGGAGCCCTACCTCTACCTCGGGACCCGGCCGGTCACGCTGGACAAGTTGCAGGAGGAGCTGAAGACAAAGGCCGAGAAGAACCCCCAGGTCAGCCTTTCCATTCGTGCTGATACGGACGCG
>DATEKZ010000509.1:0-3862 GCA_035277185.1 Verrucomicrobiia bacterium | reverse complement strand
ATGAAGTCAGCCACAGGCGATGCGGTGAGGAACTGACCGAGTTCCTCCCGCCTTTCTCTGGTGTTTCCCGCGGCCGCAATTTTCATGTCGTCAAGCTACCAAGCTGAGTTCCGTTTCGCCATCGAACAAACGGGCATCGTTCGCAGAATGGAGCGCGCCATTTTTTCGCCGAACCAGAGGCAACAGTGGACTCTCCTATTCGTATGGGTTCGGTTTTTTCACCGGCACCGTCACGCCGTCCTTCGGCGGCGTCGTTAGCGTCTGGAGATACGCCAGAATGTCCGCAGTCTCCTGTTCCTTCAGCAGCAGGCCAAGGGGCGGCATGGGCGAAATCGTCAGGCTCTCGAATCCTTTGGCAAGCTTGGCGTTCGGCTCCATAAGGCTTTCGAGGATGTAGGCCTTGTCCGCGCGGACGGCGATGCCATCAAGGATGGGGCCAACATCGCCGCCCTTGCCGTTCACCATGTGGCAGGACGCGCAGGCGGCGGTCGGGCTGTTGAGGAACAATTCCTCGCCACGTTTGACATCGCCCGCCTCAACCTTCACTTCGTCCACACCCACGCCGGAAACTTTGTGGATGCGTCCCAGCAGCGTGAGGGTGTCGTTCAAGAACGCGTCGTTGGTATTGATGGCGGCGCGTGGCAGTTGTGCAACGACGGTTTTGATCTCGGGGATGGTGGGAAACTCCGCGAGCTTCACAAACGCAACTTGGCGCGTGAGCAGATCTGGGTCCTGAATGACAGGACTGCTGAAGAACAACTGACGTCCGGCCTCGTTCGCCGGCAGCGCACGAACGGCGTTGCGGCGCACAGCCGGATCCTTGGCCAGGAGCGCTGCTTGATGGGTGTCTTTGTCGAGCGCGCCGATTCCTTCGAGCGACCAGAGGGCATGGATCGCACCTTTGCCACCGGTGCCGGATCGCACGCGCTTCTTCAAGGCCGGAGCCGCGTCCGACATCTTGTTGTCCACGATCAAGCCCTGGGCCGTGAGGCACCAGAACTGGTTGCCACTGTCGAGCGCCGCCACGAGCTCGGCGGACTTCGCCTTGGCGAGGGATTTGATGGAACTCTTCGGACCATCCTTCCAGACGACGCGATAGATGCGGCCATGAGATTGGTCGCGCAGATTATTTTCGGTCTGGTAAGCACCGCCCCGCCCGGTCGTGGCCTGGATGCCGGCCGATTGGAGGCTGGGTGTCGGGTTGTGCTGAATGATGAAGCTGTAGAAATCGATCACCCAGATGGCGCCGTCCGGACCGACGTCGGCGAAGATCGGCGACATCCACTCGTCGGTGCTGGCGAGGAGGTTGCCGCCGTCGCTGGCCTTGTAGCCGCCGCCGTCGGGCTGAATATCCATGATGCCGATAAGTTTGGCGGTCGGCTCCGTCACCAACGCTTTGCCTAGCAGGCGCGGGGGCAGCGCGTCGCTGACCATGAAGGCATGTCCGGCCGCAGCCGTGTAGCCGCCGAAATTGTCCACCATGCGAACATTCGGGGTGTTGGGATGCATGCGCATGCCTGGCGCCAGCGACTTGGCGGAAGGCAGCCGGCGAACCTGGGGAGCATTGCCGTCGCTCGCGTTGTCGGGGCCGAGCCGGTAACCGGGACGAAATCCGCCACCGCCACCTCCGCCTCCACCACCACCACGACGGCCGAAGCTTGGCTGCGTCGGATTCAGGATGTGCGCGGGCAGATAGCCGTAAAAGGTTGGGTGCCCGTTGGCCGTCGAGCCGAAGACATCGCCGTGGGCATTGAGGCCGAAGCCCCAGGTGTTGTTATTGTACTGATGGAGGAATTCCAGCGCCGAGCCATCGGCCTTGAACCGGAAGACGCCCTGGCCGAACTGGAGATCCTTGCCGCCGACGGTCCCGCGGAAGTTCGAGTAACCCACCGCGCCGTAAAGCCAGTTGTCGAAGCCGCGGCCGAGATTGCTCTGCATCGCGTGAGTGTCGCCAGTTCCCCAGCCCGGCAGAATGGCCTCGCGCACATCGGCTTTGTCGTCGCCGTTCGAGTCCTTGAGGAAGAGCATGTGGCGCGCTTCGGATACCATGATGCCGCCGTTCACGAACACGAGCGCAGTCGCGAGGTTCAACTTGTCGGCGAAGACAGTGAACTTGTCGGCCTTGCCGTCGCCGTCCGTGTCCTCGCAAATCCTGATGCTGTCATGGCCCGGCTCGCCTTCGTTCACGAGACCGTGCGGATAATCACGCGCCTCGACCACCCAGGCGCGCCCGCGCTCGTCCCAGGCCATGTAGATCGGCTTCACGATGTCCGGTTCGGCGACGAACAGTTTGAGATCGAAATCCGCCGGAACCTGCGTGTAACTCATGCTGTCCTTGGGAAAGAGAGGCGCCTGGTATTTCACCGGTTCGGCGCGTCGCTCATAGTTCGGGACGTCGCCCGGCAAACGCGGCAACTGCGGACGCGAGGCAGTCGAAGCTTCCCAATCCGCTTTCGCTTTCTTGCTGATGGCTCCGAGCACGGCATCACGGAGGACTCCATCCGCCGGACGCTGGCCGTCGGCATACTTGATCAAGCCGTTGCCCGCGCTCTTGAAACTGTCGAGCAGCTTCTGCTGGGCCGGACCGACGTCGGCATCGGGCATCACCTGCACCACGGCGTCAAAGTGCCTCAGATAGCTGTCGGTGAGGTTGGTGACATCGGCGCGATTATCGAAGTAAATCGCTTCGGCCGCCAGGGTTTGGCCGGGCAGATAAACGTAGTTCGTGCGCGAGCCGCCGGGGCCACGGGGACCACCGCCCATGTTGACCGAGCCGAGATAAAGGACGTGGATTGGGCGAAACGGTGCATCCGCGGCGAAGGTGTTGAGGGCCAGGAGGCCTCCCGTTAAAAGAATCAGAATTCGTTTCAGGTTTTTCATGTGAGACTCAGCAGTGTTCATCGAAGATGCGTTTCAAAGGGGTTGGTTACCATTTCAAAGATATGGGGAGCACACGCGAGGGCGCGTGCGCTCCCCGTACAACTCAATCGTCGTCTCACAAAAATTGACATGCGCCTCTGCCCTGCGGTCACTTCGTGGTCGGCTTGAAAATCAGTTGCGAGAATTGATACAGCCCCTTCTTCCAGTGCTGGAAGTCGTGCGCGTGCTCGTCCACATGCCAAATGTGCGGGACGTTCTTTTCCTTCAGGTAGGCGTGAACGCCCTGGCTGATGCGAATGAGGCCATCCTTGTTCCCGCAGGAAACGTAGAGCAGCTTCAATTGCTTCGCCGCCTTCTCGGGATCGGGCACGAGTTCCGCGGCCGGCTTTGTGTTCGGCGCGGAGGAGAACCCGCCGACCCACGCGAACGTGTCGAGGTTGCCGAGACCGATGTTCAAAGACTGTCCGCCGCCCATGGAAAGTCCGGCCAGCGCACGGCTCTCGCGATCTGACTTCACGGAATAGTTGGCTTCGATGAAAGGAATGATGTCCTTGATCAGGTCGTTCTCGAAAGGCTTTCCCCATCCGATCAAGTCGCCGAAGCCGCCGCGCCCGCCGCCTCCACCCGGGCCACCGGGGGCCGCGGTGTTGGTCGTCGCATTGCCATTGGGCAGCACGACGATCATCGGCTCGATCTTTTTGTCGGCGATCAGATTGTCGAGAATCACGTGAGGGACACCACCCTTCGCCCACTCCTCGCGCTCATTACCGCCGATGCCGTGGAGCAAATACAGCACGGGATACTGTGTGTCCTTCGAATAACCGGGCGGCGTGTAAACCTGCATCCAACGTTTCACGCCCACGGTCTTCGAGTCGTAATCAACGCGTTCAAGTTTGCCGTGCTCGATTCCTTCGCTCGGTTTGTCGAAACCTTCCGGTGAGTCCGGGAACGCGGGCTTGTCATCCGGCTTCAATTCGATTGG
>DATEKZ010000508.1:0-5012 GCA_035277185.1 Verrucomicrobiia bacterium | reverse complement strand
TGGAATTCACACCGCCTTCCGACGCCGTTCCGCCCCGGTTGCGCGAACTGAGGCTGACGACGGGTGAGATCTCATTCCAATTCGACGCGGAGGCGCAACGAACCTACACCGTTGAATTCGCCTCGGTGCTGTCGTCGCCATTGTGGCAGGTGCTGACGAATTTCCCGGGGCCTCCGGTGAATACAAATCTGCAAGTGTCCGAGCCGGCCGCCGCCGGGCAGCGGTTCTATCGCATCCGCACTCCGTCGCTTCCCTGGCGCGAGGCGACGTCGAAACGCTCCATCGGTTTGGGTCTTGATTTCAAATTCAAATTGACTCCGCTTGTTTCCTCGGTCAGATAACCGTTGTGAGGTTTGAACGAATGCAGTTGTTCCTGATGGCCGCAGGCCTTTTTGCGCTGATGCCGCCCGCGCCGGACGCCAAGGGCGAGTCGGTCACACTGACACCTGTCGCAGACACGACCCTTTTGCAATCCGCTCCCGCAAACAACCTGGGCGCCTCCACAATGTTGCTTTCAGGGGCATCGTCCGGCGACCTCGGCGGCCCGTTCGGCGCCCTCAGTCGAGCGCTGCTCCATTTCGATGTGGCCAGCCAGGTGCCGTCCACCGCGACCGTGACCTCGGTGACGCTGACCGTGCGGGTTACAAGGACGCCGCTCATCGGCGGTGTTAATTCCACATTTGGCCTGCACAAAGTCCTTCAAGCGTGGGGCGAGGGCGATAATGCGGGCGATCCCAATGTGGGTCAGACGGCGACCCCGGGTGAAGCCACGTGGAATGCGCGGCAGCATCCGTCCCCGCTTTGGGCGTCGCCGGGTGGCGAGCCGGGTGTTGACTATATGCCTGGCGCCAGTGCCTCGAAACTCATTACAGGCGTCGCCACCCATACCTTTGAATCCACCTCCAATCTGGTGGCCGACGTACAGTCGTGGCTCAACTCGTCCAACTCAAATTCTGGCTGGATCCTCATCAGCGACGACGAGGCAAGTCCCACCACCGTGCGCGGGTTTGGGTCACGCGAGGCGGGCACAAACGGACCCTCGCTCCTGATTCAATACACCACTCAAACCATTGCTCCCACAATCACTCAGGCCGGATTGGCGAATGGACAGATCACGTTCCAGTTCGATGCGCAGGCGCTGACCTCGTACACGGTCCAATTCAACGACTCTCTCGCCTCCTCCAATTGGTTGTCCTTGACGAATATCACCCCTCAACCGGCCGCTACCAACATCGTCGTCACCGAGGCAACGACGAACAGCCAGCGTTTCTACCGCATTAGTACGCCTTGACCCCGCCAGGGCAGCAGCTTTGGAGGAAGAATCGGGAGCCGGCCGCTAATTCTTGGCGGCGTATTTGCCGGCAATCGCCGCCATAAAATCCGTGAGGTCCAGCACGAGGCTGCGGATGTCTTCGATCTGGATATCCTCGTCCTTCATATATGCGCCGCCGATTCTTGCCCCGCCGGAAACACCGCTGCGTCGCGCCTCGAACGTGAACACGACCTTGTCGCCGTCTGTCATTTTGCCCTGCACGCGAAGCACCGGCTGGCCGCCGCCGTACATCCCGACCCAAAAACGCGCCGCGCCGCCGCCCTTGGAATACTCGACGATGGTATTCTCGAGTTTGAGCGTCCTCGCGCCCGGTTTGAGGTCCGCTTCCTTCGTTACGAGACCGGGAAAAATCCCCTTCGGAGTCAGCATGCTCACGAATTCTTTCGGTAGATTTTCCCTGGCAAGCTCGTGAGGACGCTCTTCGTCCTTCTGGTATTTCGCCGTCGAGAGCGTGGGCGAGATGTACAGCGTGTCATAGCCGTTGAAAGTGAATCCATCCGCCACCCAACACTTTTCCATATGCGGATTCCTGTAATGCGTGCCCCCCGGGGCCGGCGTCGCCTTGCCGATGTCGATCGTGCGGCCGTCGTCGGCCTTGAACTTATTCGGCGAAGCGGCGGAGGACGACCCGCCTGAGGACGCACAGCCGGCCAACGCAACGGCGGCCATCACAGAGGTGATCACAGAACAAAGTGAGAGGAGAGGCGATGGTTTCATAAAGCGATGGTCTGTTCGGATTGAAGGCCGGAGCGTGGACGAAATGGAGCCCCGCGACGAGTGAAAAGTGGATCGCTTCAGCTCGCTCAACACTCGGCGTTCGCGGCGCCCAATTCATCGTTGCTCCGTCCCTGGCGTTTCCTCAATATGCCGCCCCTATGTCGAGCAGTCGCAGACAGTATCCGTTTCATTTGATCGAGCCGAAGTGGCAGAAGTTTTGGGAAGAACAACAAACCTTCCGCGCGTGGAATCCCGGAGACCCAATCCCCGCGGAGCACCCCTTTGCTCAACGGCATGGCCTGTCCGCGAAAGCAGCCGAGCCCCAGCTTCCGCCAAAGTTCTACATCCTCGACATGTTCCCCTACCCTTCCGGCGCCGGACTGCACGTCGGACATCCGGAAGGCTACACCGCCACCGACATCCTTGCGCGCTATCGTCGTGCCCTCGGTTACAACGTGCTTCATCCGATGGGTTGGGATGCCTTCGGCCTGCCTGCGGAACAATACGCGGTCAAGACCGGCCAGCATCCGCGCAAGACAACCGAGGAAAACATCGCCACCTTCAAACGACAGATTCAATCGCTCGGCTTCAGCTACGACTGGACGCGTGAATTGGCAACGACTGACCCGGATTATTTCAAATGGACGCAGTGGATTTTTCTCAGGCTCTACAATTCGTGGTTTAATCCGGAGACGAACAAGGCGGAGCCGATCGAAACGCTGAGGTACCCGCCCGAATTCCGGCCCCCTCACCCTGCCCTCTCCCCCGGTGGGGGAGAGGCTGGTCCCGCAGTCGCGGGACCGGGTGAGGGGGATACCGCAAGCAACTCCCAACCGATTGATAGGGATCTCGAAGCCAAACGCCGCGCCTATCGCGACTCGAAACGCCTCGCTTACGTCAGCGAGCAACCCGTCTGGTGGTGCGAAGCGCTTGGCACCGTCCTCGCCAACGAGGAGGTCATCGACGGCAAGAGCGAAGTCGGCGACCATCCGGTGGTCCGCAAGCCGATGCGCCAATGGATGCTCCGGATCACCGCGTACGCCGAGCGGTTGCTCAACGATCTCGACACGATCGAATGGAGCCATTCGCTCAAGGAAATGCAACGAAATTGGATCGGGCGAAGCGAGGGCGCGGAAGTTCAATTCCAAATTCTCAATTCTCAATTCTCAATCGCTGTCTTCACCACGCGACCCGACACGCTATTTGGAGCGACCTATATGGTGCTCGCGCCTGAACACGACCTTGTTGAGCTGATCGTCACAGCAGAACAGCGCGCCGCCGTAAACTCTTACAAAACCGAAGTTGCGAAAAAGTCTGACCGCGAACGAACGGACGCCGCAAAAGAGAAAACCGGCGTCTTCACCGGCGCGTATGCCATCAATCCCGTTAACGGAGAGAAAATCCAGATCTGGATTGCCGACTACGTGCTCGCCAGTTACGGCACGGGAGCGATCATGGCCGTGCCGGGTCACGACACACGCGACCTGGAATTTGCGCAGAAGTTCAACTTGCCAATCATTCAGGTCGTTCAGCCACCGGATCCGACGACGGATTGGCGCGGTTTCGTGGACGAAGGCATCGCCGTCAACTCCGTGAACGAGGAGATTTCATTGGACGGGCTTCCCACTCGGGAAGCGAAGCGTAAGATCATCGACTGGTTGGAATCCAAACGCCTGGGCAAGCGCACCATCAACTACAAACTCCGCGACTGGCTTTTCAGCCGGCAGCGTTACTGGGGCGAGCCGTTCCCGATTGTCTGGAAGCGCGACGCGAGCGGGAATCTTTATCACGAGGCGCTGCCGGAATCCGTGTTGCCCGTGCTGCCGCCCTCGCTCACGGATTACAAGCCCACTTCCACCGGCGAACCACCGCTCGCTCGCGCAAAAGATTGGGTGAGTCTGCCGGACGGTTCGACGCGCGAGACCAATACGATGCCCCAATGGGCCGGCAGTTGCTGGTATTACCTCCGCTACCTCGACGTGAAGAACAAAGACGCCTTCACAGGGAAGGAAGCCGAGCACTATTGGATGGGCGCGCCCTCAGCCCTCAACCCTCAACCCTCAACCCTCTCCCCGACTCCAGGAGTGGACCTCTACGTCGGCGGCACCGAGCACGCGGTCCTGCACCTGCTCTATGCGCGTTTCTGGCACAAGGTGCTTTATGACCTCGGTGATGTTTCGACGCCCGAACCGTTCTTCAAGCTCGTCAACCAGGGTCTCATCCTCGGCGAGGACGGCCAGAAGATGTCGAAAAGTCGTGGGAACGTCATCAACCCTGACGACATTTTGAAGGAATATGGCTCCGATGCATTTCGGCTTTACGAAATGTTCATGGGTCCGCTGCAGGACGCCAAACCGTGGAGCACGAAAGGCGTCGAGGGCGTCTATCGCTTTCTCGGCCGTGTCTGGCGCCTGTTTGTCGATGACAAGAGCGAGACCGAGTTCGAGCAGGCGGAAACGACGGCGAAGACACAACGGCGCGAAGAACTGCTCGAATTGATCGAACTCACTCCGTCAATCAAGGAGACTGAACCGACGAAGGAACAACTTAAGGTGTTGCACGCCTGCATCAAAAAAGTGACCGAAGACCTCGACGGCCTCCGCTTCAACACCGCGATCTCAGCCCTGATGGTGTTCGTGAACGAGGCGATGACCTGGGAAGTGAAGCCGCTGTCGGTCCTCAAACCTTTTCTCCAGCTCCTCGCGCCGTTTGCCCCTCACATCGCAGAGGAACTTTGGGACAAAGTGCATTCCGCATTCCGCGCATCGCGATCCGCGCTGGCCTACGCGCCCTGGCCCAAACACGATCCCGCGCTGCTCGTCGAGGACACGTTGGAGATTCCCGTGCAGGTCAACGGTAAATTGCGCGATGTCATCACAGTCGCGGCAACCGCGAGTCAATCCGAACTGGAGGCCGCCGCGATGGCTTCGGAGAAGGTCAAGCCGTTCATCGATGGCAAGAC
>DATEKZ010000507.1:0-5949 GCA_035277185.1 Verrucomicrobiia bacterium | reverse complement strand
CGCCGCGATCCCGGTGGTGATCCTGTTCTACATGCTCAAGCGCAAGCGGGTGGTGCGGCTCGTTTCCAGCACCTTGCTCTGGCAAAAATTTCTCGCCGAGACGCAGGCCAGCGCGCCCTTCCAGCGGCTCCGGCATAATTGGCTTCTCATCCTCCAGCTCATCATGCTGACACTGGCGATTCTCGCGCTCGCCCGGCCCTACTTCGCCGGCAAGGTCACCGGCGGTCGGCTGCAGGTCGTGATTCTCGACGCATCCGCGTCGATGCAAAGCACCGACGAGTCGCCGTCGCGTTTCGAGAAGGCCCGCGGCGAAGCGTTCAAGCTCGTGGATAGTCTGCGGGATACCGATCAGATGGTTGTCCTTCAGGCGGCGGCGCATACCGACGTGAAGCAATCCGCCACCAGCGAAAAATCCGCGCTGCGCCGCGCTCTTCAGTCCGCGACCGTCACCGATTCCACGACGCGCCTGAACGAGGCGCTCAAGATGGCCGAGTCTCTGACACGGGACAACAACGACGCCGAAGTTCACCTGTTCAGCGATGGCGCGGCGCCGGGAATGAAGGAATTGGAGAACAAAGGACTGCGGCTGGTCTATCATCGTGTCGGCCAGGGCGCGAACAATCTCGGCATTGTCAGCCTGGACGTCCGGCCGAATCCGGAGAACCCGGACCAGCGCGCCATCTTCAGCAGTGTTGCCAACTTCTTTCCGGACGAACAGAAGACCGAAGTGGAGCTGCTCTTTGACGGCCAGTTGATCGAGGCGAAGGCGCTCACGATCCCGCCGACCAACACGACGCCGGTGGTTTTTCTCGCGGCCCAGCCGCACGACGGTGTCTTCACGGTCCGGCTTACGGCGAAGGACGATTTGAAGGCGGACAATCAGGCCTCCATCGTCAGCATGCTCCCCCTGCCTGTAAAGGTTCTGCTGGTGACCCAGGGCAATCGGTTTCTGGAGAAGGCGCTCAAGTCGGCCGGAAAGGTCGAACTCGCTATGGCTTCAAGTCTGACCGAGGAAAAACCGGACTTCGACCTGGTGGTCCTCGACGATGTCGTGCCCGCGGTGTGGCCGTCGGTGAACGTGCTGGCCATCCGAACGATGAACACGAACTGGTTTGAGCCCGCGGGTGAAGTCGAGGGGCCGCCGATCGTGGACTGGCGGGCAACGCACCCGCTCTCGCGCTTCGTCACGTTCGAGAACGTGCAGATTGCCAAAGCACTCATCGTCAAAACGCCGAGCTGGGCGGTCGCGGTCGTTGATTCACCCCAGACGCCGCTGGTTCTGGCCGGCGAACTGGCGCGGCAACGGATCGTGTGGCTGGCCTTTGACACCGTCGAGAGCACGTGGCCGCTCCGCATCTCGTTTCCCATCTTCATCGCCAACGTGGTCGATTGGCTGAATCCGGCCGCGGTGCACGCGCGCCAACTGACCATTCCGGCCGGCGCTCCGTTCCGAAACGCGCTCAACGGGCTGATCACGAGCGCCCAGGTGACGCTTCCCGACGGCAGCGCGAAAGAGCTGGCCGTCGATCCCACGGCGCGCGAAGTCGTCTTCGGCGAGACCGAAAAAGCGGGGATCTACCGGCTGACCGCCGGCACGAACCAGATTGTCTTTGCGGCGAATCTTCTTGATGCGGCGGAGAGCGACACGCGTCCGCGCGAAGAACTGGACTTCGGCAAGTTCGGAAGCGTGACGGCCACGACGTTGAAACGGGCGAACCTCGAACTCTGGCGGTGGATCGCGGCGGCGGGTCTGGCCGTGCTGTTGTTTGAATGGTGGTGGTATCACAAGCGCACTGCATGAAACGCGGAAACGTGGAATCGGGAACGAAACGGCGCGCCCGGCGCTGTAACGGGAGTCGGCGCTGCCGGCGCCGATTGCTCGATGTCAGGAGGGCGCGATGAATTCCCACAAACCGCCATCCGAAGCCGGCTACGATTCAAAGAAGGAGTTCGCGAGATTCTTCGCGACGCTGTCGCAAGTATTCCCGTTGTGGCTGGTGGTTTTGATTGCGATTTGTTCGGGTTTGTTGCTTCCAGTCCTGGCGAAGTTCAAGTCGATGTCTGCCCGCGACAGGATCGTGATCGTTTACATCGCCCAGGACCAGGTCTATGCGGAACCGATTCTGAAGGAGTTCGAAAAAGAAACCGGCATCAAAGTCAAAGCTGTTTACGACAGCGAGGCGGTGAAGACGGTCGGACTTGCCAACCGCCTGTTGGCGGAGAGGGACCATCCGCAATGCGACGTGTTCTGGGGCAACGAGGAGTTGCGCACGCATCAACTGGCCGCGCAACACGTCTTCCGGGAAACGAATGGATGGGCCGCGTTCGGCTATCGCAGCCGCCGGATTGTCATCAACACGACCTTTGTAGCGGCGGGCGGATCGCCTGCCGTAGAGGGCGGCATCTTGCCGCCCGGATCGTCGTCCGGGACTTCTCCAGCTTCAATAACGCCCGACGCCGTTCCGTCGGGCGGGACGCCCGGCTCTACGGCAGGCAAGATGCCTGCCGCTACAACGTTGATCGGACTGACCAACGACGTCTGGCGCGGCAAAGTTGCGCTCGCCTATCCGCTGTTCGGCACGACGGCGACGCACTTTCTGGCGCTCCGACAGCATTGGGGCGACGAGCGCTGGGAGAACTGGTGTCGCGCGCTGCACGCAAACAAGCCTTTCCTGGTCGATGGCAATTCCGTCGTCGCAAAACTGGTCGGCAAGGGCGAGGCGTGGATTGGCCTGACGGACTCCGACGACATCGCGGCGGAGCGGCGAAATGGAGCGCCCGTTGTTGCGGCGCCGGTGACAGAAGAGTCGCTACTGATTCCAAACACCGTCGGCGTGACGCGCGGCGCTCCGCACCCCGAAGCCGCGCAGAAGCTGTTCGACTACCTGCAACAACCCGAGGTCGTTCAAAAACTCGTCGCGGTCAGCGCGTTGGAGGGTGGGTCGATTCAAAGTGTAGCCGTCGCGACCTTGAAGCCGGATTGGGAGAAACTGGTGGGCGATTTGGATGAAGGGACGGCGACACTGAAAGGAATATTCTTGCGATGACAGATCCCTGCCGGCTTTTGTGAACTGGACCTTGCTCCAAAACAGTTTGCTGGTCGCCGCACTGACAACATTGCTATCAGCGACGATCGGATTTGTCGCGGCACTGTTTCTGTGCGGTGTCGGGAAACCCTGGCGCGGAGCCTTTCTCATGCTGGCCGCCGTCGCCCTGGCGCTTCCGCCGTTTCTCGCGACCAACTGCTGGATGGATTTACTGGGGTGGGACGGACGCTGGCGGAGCTGGCTGCCGTTCGATATTTACTCGCTGGGCGGGACGGTCTGGGTGCTGTCGATGCTGCTTTGGCCGATCGCGGCGTTTTTGACCCTGGCCGCGTGGCAGCGAGTGCAAGCTGCGCAACTCGACGTCGAACCGGCATTGACTGGCGGTTCGTTCGTAAGGTGGTTGCTTTGGCCGATGGCCCGAGCGGCCGTCGGGCAGTCCGCCGTGCTGACGTTTGTGCTGGCCTTGAACAACTTTGCCGTGCCGGCGCTGTTGCAGGTGAAGGTGTTCCCGGCGGAGGTGTGGGTGAGTTTCAATACGAATTTGAATTCCGCCCAGGCCTTCGTGACGAGCTGGCCGTTGATCGTCGCTCCGCTGATTCTCCTGTTCCTGTTGCGGTCCCGGAGCATCGCCTGGCCGCATCTTGAAGGGACTCTGGCGGCCCGGACTTTCAGGCGTCAGCTTGGGCGAGGGTGGTTTGGTTCGGCCGGGTTTCTTACAGGGGGCGCGGTCATCTTTTCTGTGGGTTTGCCCCTCGGCGGATTGGCGGCCGATGCGCGCACATGGAATGAGATGTTCGCCGCTGCAAAGGCCGGGCAAACCGCGATTCTCAACTCGGCAATGTTGGCGGCGGGGGCAGCGACCCTGATCGTGATGATCGGATTGCTCACTTGGCGATGGCGGATGGGGACGGCAGTGTGGTTGCCGTTCCTCATTCCGGGAGTCCTGATCGGTATCCTGTTGATTCTCGCGTTCAACCGTCCGGGGTTGTCCGCGGTTTATCAGAGCGCCGGGATCGTGCTACTCGCGTGGACGATTCGCTATCTCGCCATCGGATGGAACGGCGCGGCCCAGGCGATGCGATCGGTGGACCGGGATCTGACGGACGCGGCGCGGCTGGAGGGCGCGTCCGTGTGGCAATTGTTCCGGCACGCCTGCTGGCCGCAGGTCTCGCCGCTGCTCGCCGCGGCGTGGTTCGTGACGTATCTGCTCTGTTTATGGGACGTGGAAACGCTGGTGCTGATCGTGCCGCCCGGAGGGGAGACGCTGGCCTTGCGCATCTTTAATTTTCTACATTACGGCCACAACGCGCAGGTCAACGCGCTTTGTCTGTGGCTGCTGGCGCTGGCGTTGGCCCCGCTTTTGATCTTCGTGGCAGCCGGCCACCTTAGTCGCGGGACAGGCGTGAGGAGGCTCCTATCGCAAAATCCCAAATCCGAAATCCCAAATCCGAAATCGGGCGGCGCCGCCTTGCGCCGGTGGGTGCCGGCGTTGCTGTTCGCCGCGTGGTTCGGCAATGGTTGTTCGCCGCGTTCGGAGGGGGATAGCCTGATCCAAAGCCAGTTATTCGACCGCGTGCAGGTCATAGGTTCGCGCGGCGCCGGGCTGGGACAATTCAACAAACCGCGGTCGCTGGCGGTCGATGCGCAGGACAATCTTTATGTCGTCGATATGACAGGCCGGGTGCAGAAGTTTTCGCCCGACGGAAATTTTCTAAGTTACTGGCAGATGGAACAGACCGACAAGGGCAAGCCGAAGGGCATGTGTCGCGATGCGAAAGGGAACATCATCGTGATCGAACCTCATTACTCGCGGGTAAACCATTTCACGCCTGAGGGGAAGGGGGTCGCGCAATGGGGGACTCATGGCACTAACGCCGGCCAGTTGGCTTTTCCGCGCGCCGCGGCGGTAACCTCCCGCGGCGATGTGTGGGTGAGCGAGTACGGCATCACCGAGCGCGTCCAGCGTTTCGACGGCGAGGGGGCAAGGTTGGTCGGTGTCATCGGCCGGGCGGGGGCCGGCAGTGGCGAGTTCAACCGGCCGGAAGGGCTGTGCGTGGACGCGAACGACCGGCTTTATGTCGCGGATTCGTGCAATCATCGAATCCAGGTCTTTTCACCGGCCGGGGAATACCTTCGGGCCCACGGCACGGCGGGCGCCGGACGGGGTGAACTGAGTTATCCCTACGACATTCGCGTGGACCCGGCGGGACGGCAGTATGTCTGCGAGTTTGGGAACAGCCGCATTCAAATATTCGATGTCAACGATCAACCGCTGGAAACGCTGGGCGGGGCAGGCGCGGCACCGGGCCTGTTCAGCAATCCGTGGAGCATCGCTCTCGACTCGAAGGGCAATTTGTACGTCGCCGATTCGATGAATCATCGGGTGCAGAAGTTTGTTCGGAAACAAGAGGCGGCGCGTTTGGAGCATCCGGCCGTGAATCGTAAATCGTAAATGGCCTTTCAATTCACCAATCCGGCCTGGTTGTTGTTGTTGCTTGCTGCTGTGCCGTGGACGGTCTGGCTCGCCTTGCGGTCGGACGTGCAAACCGGCGCCTGGCGGAAGTGGATCTCGTTTGGCTTGCGGCTGTTCATCGTGCTCTTGCTGGTGCTGGCCATCGCCGGCCTGCAGTGGAAACGGCCACAGGAAGGGATGAATGCGTTCTTCCTGCTCGACCGGTCGGACAGCGTTCCGTCCCAACAACAGGAGTCCGCGCGCGAGTACGTCACGAAGGTTTCGGTGGCGAAGAAGAAGGAAGACAACGTCGGCGTGCTCGTGTTCGGAACGGAGGCGGCCATCGAATCCTCGCCGCTGTCGGTCGTGCGTTCGGACACCAAGATCTACGCCGTCGTCGATGGGCAACGAAGCGATATTGCGTCGGCGATCCGGCTTGGCTCCGCCGCG
>DATEKZ010000506.1:0-4135 GCA_035277185.1 Verrucomicrobiia bacterium | reverse complement strand
ATGCGCCTCGACGTCCGTAATCCGAAACCCGACTCACGAATGCTCACCGAAGCGCGGACGACGCGAAGCCGTAGCGCAGATTTGCAATCTGCCGTATCGCAGATTTGTAATCTGCGGCGCCTCTGCAAATCCGGGACGCCTCGAAACTTCGGACCGTCTGCCGAATGCAATTCGGCGATACGGCAGATTGAAAATCTGCGCTACTTGTTTGGCGAATCGCCGCGCCAGACGCTGCTCCATTTCCAGTCCTCCGGCGCGGCGCACAAACGCGCCTTCACCGGATTGTTCACCACATAACGGCAGCACCGCGCATGTTCCTCGTCATCACGAATCCAATGGTCAAACGACTCCGGCTGCCAGAAGGGCTGGCCCGTGCGGTGGAGGAACTTGTTCGTCTCGCGCGCTGTGTGCCGCTTCCAGCTTTGCATGATCCCGCTCAAGGTATGGTTCGGCATCGGCCAAAGCACGGCATGCACGTGATTCGGCATCGCCACCCACGCGTCGAGCCGGTACCGCTTTCCCTCGAAGAAACGCAGTGCGGTAGCAACCACTTCAGCGATCTCGGACCGGCGCAACCAGCATTCGCCCTCGCATTTGTCCAGATACCCTTCCAGTTTGCGAAAATAATCCCGATCGATCTGTCCCAACGTGTCTGTGCCTGGCGCAGCAGCGCCGGGTTTCTTCGTGGCGGCCGGTTGCGCGTGGAAGCGGTGCAGCCGTTCGGCGCGTTGGGACTGGTACTTGAGCAGAACCGCCTTCGGCAACGAATCCGAGAGCCGAAATGTGACGAAGTATCGGGCGCCTTCGCTTTTGACGTGCGGCAGGTAGCCACGCGTGTGGATGCCGGAACGCAAAGGTCTAGCCGCTTCCGGCTTCACGCCAGTGGAGCGCAGTTCGAACCCGGTGCGTTCCAATCGCGGGTTTTTCTCTGCGGGAAACATGCCTCGAGAATAATGCGGCGAGGTCCAGGTTGGCAACCGTCACGACGCTGCCAACCTCGTAGCGCAGAGTTGTACTCTGCCGTATCGCGGATTTGTAATCTGCGGCGCTTCCGCAAACCCGGGACGCCTCGAAACTTCGGACCGTCTGCCGAATGCAATTCGGCGATACGGCAGATTGAAAATCTGCGCTACGGATTGCAGGTGGTAGCCGCAGGCGGTTTTCCGCGTTCCCACTAGCTCGATCAATATGAAAAATCCATTATTCACCGGTTGGGCTGCGCTGACCCTCTTGCTACGGCCTTCCTCGTTTGCGTCGGAGACTCCGGCAACACCCACCAGTCCACCGCCGCCCGCCGTGACGCTGCACGATTTCAAACTGGTCGGAGACCTCCGCGAGGAGCGCGCCGTCTTCACCCTCACCGCCGTTGCGCGAGTGGAAAACGCGAAGGGCGGTTCGGTGGACTTGATTTCCGGTAACGTGGCGCTGACAGAGGTCGGCCCGCATCCAAAGTGGCAGCTTCGCGCCGGCCAGGACCGTTACGTCGCCGTGTTCGAACGAAGCGGCACATTCCCCGTTCGGATCACGTTTAGCGCCGCCGTCCGCCAGAGTGACGGCTGGAATGCCGTTGATTTCCGGGTCGCGCCCAGCGCGCTGCAACCGATCGCGCTGCAGGGTTTGGGCGCGGACACGCGGTTCCACTTCGTCGGCGCGGCCCGGCCCGAGCGCAAAGACAATGAGTTCATCAGTTTCCTGCCCTCGGATGGCATGGTGAAGTTGTCCTGGAAAGAAGCCCGGCCTGAAGCCGAGGGCAAATTGTTTTACGCCGCCGAGATGCTGTCGCAAATCAGCGTGAGCCCCGGCCTGATGCGCCAGGTGGCGCTGCTCGAAGGCAAGGTGATGCAGGGTGAGTTGAACCGGATCACCCTGCTTCTGCGCGGTCCCGGCGAAGTCACACGCGTGCAGGGAGAGCAGGTGTTGTCCTGGAACGTTGTCCCCGGGGCGGACGCGTCGGGGCGTTGTCTGGTCGTGCAGTTCAACCAGCCACAGAAGGACCAATTCGCCATTCAGGTGCAGATGCAGACGGCGCTCGGCGCGTTTCCCCAAACGGCGGATGCGATGCAGGTGCGGCCCGACGGCGCAACGCGGTTTGCCGGTTACGTCCGTATCGTGAACGACGGCGCGGTGCGGCTCGATGTCGTGCAGGCCAGCGGGCTTTCACAGATTTCGCCCGAACAATTTCCCGAGAGCGACGCCACCAAAGCGCTTTTCGGCGCCGGCGGCGGCCAGCGGTTCGCCTACCGCTTCTCCGGCGCGGATTTTCTGTTGCGGATTCAAGCCGATCAAATCCTGCCCGAGCTGAGCGTGTCACAAGTGCTCGCCTATCAACTCGGCGCCAACGAACTGGCGATTGATGCGGAGATCGAACTGGACATCCGGGAGGCGCCGTTGCGCGAGTTGCTGCTCCATGTGCCGAAGCGCTATGCCATCGCGCGGCTGAACGCGCCGGGCATGAGTGACTACTTTTCGAGCGAACCGGAGGATCAACCCGGCGCCGAACTGCGTCTGGTCTATGGCCAGCCGGTCTCCGGCCGGCAGGTGATTCAGCTCCGTCTCGAACGCAACCAGGCGCTCGGCGAAACGAACTGGGCCTTGCCGCGCATCGACGTCGCCCGGACGAAGTCCGTGCGCGGGAACGTCGGAGTATCGGCGGACGCCGGCTTCCGCCTGACGTCGGAGCGGACGCAATTCCTCACGGAAATTGCCACGGCATTTTTCCCGCGGAAACTGGCGGGCATCCAGGCGGCCTTCCGAATCGGCGAACCGTCATGGCAGGCGACGATGCGCGTGGAGCGGCTGCCGCAGACCGTTCAGGCCGACGCCTTTCACCTCTTTTCCATCGGCGAAGGCATCGCTTACGGCAGCAGCGTGATGAATTACGTCATTTCCGGCGCGCCGGTGTCGGCGTTCCGGATCGAGTTATCGGACGAATATTTCAACGTTGAGTTTACCGGCAAAGATCTCCGCAACTGGCAGAAAACCACGAACGGTTACCTGGTGCAGTTGCACGCGCCGGTCTCGAGTGCGTACACGTTGCTCGCGACCTACGAACGGCCGTTCAAGGCCCAGGGCGAGACGCTCGCGTTCACCGGCGCGCGACCGCTCGACGCCCAGACCGAGCAGGGCTACACGCTCGTGGTCAGCGCCTACCAGTTCCAGGTGAAGCCGTCCGACGTCTCGTCCGGCCTGCTGCCGCTCGAACCGGGCGAAATACCGGCGGAATACCGTTTGTTTTTCGACGCGCCGATTCTCGCCGCCTACCGTTACACTACCCGCCCATTCAATTTGCGGCTCGCGCTCAGTCCGCTCACGCAGGGCGATTCGCTCAGCCAGGTCGTGGACCGCGCGACGCTGAGCACCCGCATCTCGAAGGAAGGCCAGGTTCTGACCGATGTGAGTTATCTCGTGAAGAACCGGGGCCATCCGAACTTTCGGCTGATGCTGCCCGAGGGGACGCAGTTGTGGTCCGCCACCGTCAACGGCGCGTCCGTCGTGCCGGTCACGGACGCGAAGGCGAATTTGATTCCCTTGCCGCAGCGGGCGGACCCCAACGCGGTGCTGAAGCTCGACCTGAAACTGGCTGCCACTTCGTCCATCCCGACGCGCGTGACCGCGGCCGCACCGGTCGTAAACGCGCCCGTGATGCTGGCCGAATGGAAGCTGAAACCGGACACCGGTCAGCGCCTGGTTTATCGCCAAGGATCGTTGACACCGGTGGGCGGCGTGCCGGATGTGTCGGGCTTTGCCGGGTTGGCGCGAATGTTCACGGGAGACGAGGCAGGCCGCGCAAGGACTACGCTGTTCGCCGCGCTGCTGTTGGTCGGAATCTCGTTGGTGGTATGGCGTTGGACGGGGCGGGAGGGCGTAGGCAGATTCAGCGCGCGCCACCTTTGCGGAACCGGGCTCGGCCTGATCTCATTTGTGATGGCCGTCGCCGCATTCATCAATCTCGCCAATCTGGCCGAACGCGAGCGGCGTTTTCTGCCGCGCGAGGTGACTTTGCTCGCGCTGGTGCAGCAGCCCGGCAGCACTCTGAGTATCGAGGTTTCCAATATCTCGGAGACAGGTTCCGCGGCCGAATCTTTCGGATATGCCTGGCCCGCGCTGCTGGCGTTGGTGGTCTGGGCGTACGCGT
>DATEKZ010000505.1:0-17652 GCA_035277185.1 Verrucomicrobiia bacterium | reverse complement strand
TTGCTCGCGCCGGGAACGTGGAAGAGACACGGTCCAATCCTCAACTCGGCTGTGTTGACTGCCTTATGCATGAGCGTGAGTCCGTGCCTTCTTTACGCGGCTGATGAACAACCATTCGGAATCGACCACCGAATCCCGTGGACCACCTCTCGCGTGGCCGGTTCACCCGATCCTCCCCTGCCTTACACCGTCGAAAAAACCTTCACGAACGTTCAATGGAAAGCACCGCTCTATGTCGCACCTGAGCCCGACACCGATTATCTGCTGGTCGTCCAGCAAGGCGGGGACAAGGAGCGACCCTCCAGAATCCTGCGGGTGCGCGACGACCCAAAGGCCGATACCGCGGAGACACTGCTCGAAGTCAACAATCGCCTGGTTTACAGCGTGGCGTTTCATCCGGGCTATCGCACCAACGGATACCTCCTCGTCTTCAGCAACGGCCCGACGCCGGAGAAAGAGCGCACCAACCGCATCTCGCGATTCACCGTCGAGCGAGCGCCGCATCGATGCGATCCGAAGTCGGAGCAGGCGATTATCGAGTGGCGCTCGGCAGGACATGATGGCGGTGGAATCGTGTTCGGTCACGATGGGATGCTTTACATCTCCACGGGCGACGGAACGAGCGACTCCGACGGGTGGGTGACCGGCCAGGACTTGAGCGACCTTCTCGGCGGCGTGTTGCGCATTGATGCGGATCATCCGGCCGGAACGCAGCCTTACTCGGTGCCGAAGGACAATCCATTTGTCGGCTGGAAAAATGCGCGACCGGAGCTCTGGGCCTATGGTTTGCGCAATCCCTGGCGGATGGCGATCGACCGCAAGACAGGTCAGATCTGGACAGGCAACAACGGTCAGGACGTTTGGGAAACGGCTCACCTCGTACGACGCGGCGAGAATTACGGTTGGAGCGTTTATGAAGGCGGCCATCCGTTCTACCTGAACCGCAAGCTCGGTCCCACGCCCGCCGTCCCGCCCACGATCGAACACCACCACGCCGAGGCGCGGTCTCTGACGGGCGGAGTGGTTTACTATGGCGACACGTTCCCCGATCTCAACGGTGTCTATGTTTACGGCGACTATTCGAGCGGCACCATTTGGGGCGCGCGTCACGACGGCTCGCGCGTGATCTGGCACCGGGAATTGGCAAGGACCGAACTGCAGATCGCGGCCTTCGCTGTGGATCATCACGGCGAAATGTTGATCGTGGATCACACTGGCGGCCTTTACCGGCTGGCCCGATCCCCTCTGCAAGACCCGACGCTCAACTTTCCAACGCGCCTGAGTGAGACGGGGCTCTTTGTTTCCACCAAGGCTCATCAGGTGCAGCCGGGCTTGATTCCATATTCGGTGAATGCGCCCGGCTGGGCGGACGGTGCGCACGTCGAGCGGTTCATCGCGCTGCCGGGCGACGCCCGCATGGATTACGCGACTTCCGGCGGTTCGAATGCCCCGAATGGCGCTGTGTTGGTCCAAACCCTGTCCCTCGAACGCGAGGCGGGCAATCCAAGGTCGCGCCGGCGGATCGAGACCCGGCTTCTCACGCGTCAGCAAGGCCAGTGGGTTGGATATTCCTATCGTTGGGACGAACGGCAATCCGACGCGACGCTGGTCGGGGCCAAGGGCGCCGAGACGGAATTCGTTATCCGGGACCGCCACGCGCCGCGCGGTGTGCGGCGGCAGGTTTGGCGTTTTCCAGGCCGCGCGGAATGCATGGCTTGTCACAGTCGCGCCGCGAACTTCGTGCTTGGCCTCACGGAGCCGCAATTGAACAAAGTCCATGACTATGGCGCGGCTCGCGACAATCAGCTGCGGACCCTGCACCACGTCGGCGTCTTTACCAAGCCGCTGTCCAAACCTCCGGCGGACCTGCCCAGGCTGGTCGATCCTTACGACTCCGGCCAAAGCCTCGACGCGCGCGCCCGTTCGTATCTCCACGCAAACTGTTCCGTCTGCCACGTGGAAGCGGGAGGCGGCAACGCGAAAATGGAACTGGCATTCACAACCGCGCCGGAGCGAATGAATGTGATCGGCGCCCGGCCGCAGCACGACACTTTCGGCATCGACAACGCCATGCTTGTTTCTCCCGGCGATCCCGAGCGCTCCATTCTTTTCCAGCGCGTGTCACGTCGCGGGCGAGGCCAGATGCCGCCGCTGGTTACCACGGTGGTGGACGAGCGAGCCGTCGCACTCTTCCGCGATTGGATTCGCGATATGACGCCCGAGCAGAAATTCGTTCGCGATTGGAAGGTGGAAGATTTTTTGCCGACGTTCGACCACGTCCAGCGGGGACGTTCTTTCGAGTCTGGCCAGACGGCATTTCGCCAGACCGGGTGCGGCCAATGCCACCGGTTCGCGGGTGAAGGCGGCAGTGTCGGGCCCGAACTGACGGGTGTGGGCCGCCGACTGCCCCCGCGCGATCTCCTGGAATCGATCCTTCTACCGTCGAAAGCAATCACCGAGGGATACGTGAATACAGAAATCGAAACGGGCTCCGGCGAGGTCGTTGCCGGGCGAATTGAGCGCGAGGACGATCGGGTGCTTGTTCTCAGACCGGTGTCGGCGACAGACGAGTTGGTGACCATTCGTAAGAAGGACATTCGCCGGCGCGGCATATCCGAGGTTTCCAACATGCCGACGGGTGTCCTCGATGCCCTGACCGAGGCGCAAGTCCTCGATCTGCTGGCGTATCTGATTTCTGACGGCGATTCGGATCACGCGGCTTTCCGCCCAGGCGTGGCGGAAATTCCGGCGGCAAAATGAACTCTGCCTTGAAGCGGCTCGAACACTGCTGGCACCGCGCAAGTGAGTGGCCGAAATGAACGGAGTGCTGATTCCAACAGACGCATGCATGCTTCTCCACGACGCTTCGCTTCCGCAGTGCCCTTGCGATTGCCAACTTACAAAGTGCTTTCCCGATTTGCCTGCACGCTCGTACTGATGCTTGGCGCGGCTCCGGGTGTCGTCGCGCTCGGCATTCTTGTTCCCGCTTACTTTTATCCCACATCTGGCGGTTATTGGAGCGCCTTGAATCAGGCTGCGGCTCGCGTGCCCCTCGTCGCCATCATGAATCCAAACAACGGCCCGTCCACGTCGGTCAATTCCGACTACACCAGCGCCGTCAATGCGCTGCGGAACGCCGGCGGGCGCGTGATCGGGTACGTTTACAGTTCCTATACCGCGCGGTCAGTGACGGAGGTAAAAGCGGACATCGACCGCTATCATGCCTTTTACACCATCGACGGGTTTTTCATCGATGAAATGACTAATGATGCCGATGCCGGGCATTTGGCTTACTACGAGGATCTCTATCAGCACATTAAGGCAAAACGGTCGTCCTATTTCGTGGTCGGCAATCCCGGAATCAACACGTCCGCCACCTATCTGCTCCGACCCACGGTGGATGCGCTGGTGACGTTCGAAAGCAACACCGGCTATTCAGCCTACGTGCCCGATCCGTGGACGCAAACCGGGCCGGCAACAGCCTTCACGCACCTTTGCTATGATGTGGCGGCGCCCGGCACAATGACGAATGACGTGCAGTTGGCCGTTGCGAGGAACGCCGGTTACATCTACGTCACCGATGACCGCGGAAGCAACCCCTGGGATACGCTGCCGTCCTACTGGTTGGCGGAGGTTGGTTTCGTGGAGACGATCAATCGACAGGCAGCGAGCAACCAACCGCCGGTTCTGGGCATTTCGTTGGACACAAATGGCGCAGCCCGAGTGGGGGTGATTGGAGCGCCCGGCAGGTACGTTCTCCAGGCTTCAGATGACTTTCAGAATTGGGAAGCGGTGGCGACGAACGTTTCGGCAAATGGGACGTTCACGTTTTCTGTTCCGCGCGGAACAAATCAGCCCGCGCGGTTCTGCCGCACTGCACAGTGATGCAAGCCGGCGCGGGCCGAAAGAGTCGTCCGCTTGCAAACTGGGGCGCATCTCCGAGTTGACGATGGTCCGACTGCTCGTAGCGGCGGGCGACCCGCCTGCCGTAGAGCCGTGGCGTCTCGCCCGGCGGGACTCAGGCCAGAAATCGGAGGGGACACTTTGAATCTCGTCGCCGGTTCCGGGCGGCAAGATGCCGCCCTCTACGGCAGGCGGGACGCCCGCCGCTACGACAACTCGCGAATGCGCCCTGCCAACTCCGCCGGGCACGCCATCCGCACTGCCGCTACTGAATCAAGCGGAAGTAGGTTTGGCTGTTGGTAGGCTGAGTCGTGTAGGAATTGACGGCGCCGGAAATGTCCTGCCATGTGCCACCGGCCAACGATGGCCTGGACTGCAACGTGCCCGGCCCGGACCATGAGATCGCAACCTGCCCTTGCGCGTTCAGGCCGACAGTGAGCGGCCCCAATTGGGCCGGCCCGGCAAACGTGTAAACGTGGCCGCCGCTGTCGGGCGCGATCTCCCTGGTGGCGAACCCGGCGTTCTCCGCTTCCAACGCAAACGCGATCATGTTCGTGGTGAACACGGACGCCCCGTTGCTGTCGTAAATTGCCCGCCGCGAGAAGCGAAACTCGACGGCGGTGCTCGCGCCTTCCGGGGCCATCAGCCAGTCAAGGGCGCTGGCGGTGCCGTTGTTAAACACGCCGGGCCGCTGTTCGTAGCCGCCGCCGCTCTGGATGAGCAGATCGGAGCCGATCCCGCTGAACGAATAGCCGGTGGCGACATCATTGTCGGCGTCGATGAAAAGGTTGTTATGGAAGTCGGCTAAATCGCCCGGCGCCCACAAGGTCACGCGCAGGTAGATGTAATCGTCATCGTTCGTGACGTAAGCGTCCTTGTAGTCCAAAGAATCCGTGGAGTCCTGAGGATCGCTGAACGCCAACGGCACGCTCGCCCAATCATCAAACGAGCCATCGATCACGATGCTCGATTTGAACGTGACGCGTGTGTTGGCCGCGATGACGTTGTTGAAGCGGTCAAAAACGTTGTTGATCGTCAGAGTATAACTCGAGCCGAGCGTTTGCGCGCTGGTGGTCACCACAACCACGCTCGCATCTCCCGGGTCCTGCGCTGCGCTCGCAATGGTCAGCCCGCCGGTCAGCGAGTAATTTGCCAGCGTTGTCGCCGACGCCGAAGTGACCGGTTCGGAGAACGTGACTGTGATCTTGTTGGGCGTCGCGACTACGCTGAGGACAGTGGGCGGATTCGTGTCCGCCGTCACGGTCAGACGCGCTGTGCGGCTGGTCACGGAAGAGGGGAACGGATTGGTCACGACCGCGAAATAATCCCCGGCGTCGGACATCCGCGCGTCCGGGATGGTGAACGTCTCGTTGGTGGCATCGAGGACGGCATTGGTGGTGTTGTTGGCGGCCTTGAACCATTGGTAGCTTAACGGCGCGGACCCGACCGCCGGCACCGTAAATGATGCCGGCAGGCCTTCCGTGACCGTTCGGTCTGCCGGTTGCGTCACGTCCGTGATGCGCACTGGTGAATTGGTCACCGTGAGGAGAGCGGAACGGGTGACATTGGTTGCCAGCGGATTGCTGATCCTCAACGAGTAGCTTCCCGCGTCTCCCTGCAGGACCGCGTCAAATGCGAGCGTCGCATTCGTCGCGTCCGTAATGGGATTGCCGCCTTTGAGCCACTGGAAGGACAGGGGCGGCGTGCCGATGAACTCGGCTGAAAAAGTCGTCGGATCGCCCGCGCCGACGCTTCGATCCGCCGGCTGCGAAGGATCGGTGATGACAACCGGGAATTGACGCGCCGCGGTCAGTGACATGCCAAACACCAGGTCGGCAGTGTCACCACCGGTTTGATGCACTTCGACCGCGAGGACATTTTCGCCGATTACCAGAGGCGCCGTGGCGAACCCGGCCAGTTCCGCCTGGCCTTTGACGGAAGGGCCGCCGGTGGCCGCCGTGTTGAACAACACGTCGCCGGACGGAAGGCGCACGCGTTTGACTTCTGCGCCATTCAGATAGAACACCGCGCCGTCACTCACGTAGTTGGACGCGACCAGAATCACGCTGGCGGGGTCATTGGTGAACTGAAAGTGTGCGCGGAGGTAATAGACCGCGCGCCCGGCTGATACCGGAGTCTGGATCGTCGCAGGATAAACGGAGGCGTTTGTGGTGTAGCCGAACAGTCCCGCGCCAGAAGACCAGCCGGCTTGAGTGTCGTCGTAGCCGATTTCCCGCCACGCTGTTCCCAAATCGCTGCCGGATGCGTTGACCTGCCACGAGGAACTTGTCACCGTGACCGTCGTCGAATTGCCCGTCGCGGGCGAGGGAGCTGACGCAAATGTGTACGTCTGTCCACCTGAATCCGGCGCGAACTCGACGGAAGCAAAACTTGGCGTTTCCGCTTCGAGAACAAAAACAATCGTGTCACCCATGAAAACCGGCCCGGGCGGCGAGGACGTGTAGGCCGCGTGACGCGAAATCCGGAACTCAAAATTCGTCGTTGTCACGGACGGGGCGGCAGCCCAGCCCAGTTCGTTGAAATTGAAGCCGTCGTTGAACGTACCCGCCCTTTCCTCATAGCCGATGCCGCTCTGAATGAGCATTTCAGAGCCAATGCCGCTGACAGAAAAGCCGGTGGCCAGATCATTGTCGGCGTCGATGAAGATGTTTTCGCGGGCCGTGAAGGGGTCGCCTGGCGCGTGGAGCGCAACACGCAGAAACAGGAAGTCGTCGTCGTTGGCTACATACACCGCGGCGTAGTCAATGGAAGTTGTGGTGTCGGACGGATCGGCCAGGACGGGCTGAATGCCGGCCCAGTCGTGGAACGAACCGTCGATGGTGATGCGCTTGAAGTCACCGGCAGCGACGTTGAGCGCGAAAGTCGAGGCCAGCGCGAAACCAAAGGCAAGGAGTCTTGGAGTCTTCATGAGTTCATCCAGGGTGAAGCCCAAATGTGGAGAGAAACGCGCACGTCCCGCAATGGACGAACGTCAACGTGGGGATTCATATGGGGCGCAAGAGTACGGTGTGTAATTGAACTTCGCAAGCACGCGGAAACGGTTCAATGAAGCCGTCCTTTCAATGCCCCCGCTGCCGACCATTCAATTGATTGTCAGGCACCGAAAACGTTGCTGCGGGCTTGAACCTCGACTCCTTTGCGGCCGCGCAAAATATCCGATTCGCAGCGCCGACAAGGAGACCTGCTCGCGGCTCAAGGTTGGCCGGGCGCGCCGTTCTATTTCGTCAGCACTTCCTCGAAGAACGCCAGGGCGCGGGGATCATTGGACTGTCCCAGCCAGAACATCGCGTCTTTGCGCACTTCCTTGTTCCGGTTGACGCGGGCCACCTGGACGAGTTTGGGAATGCCCTCGTCTTTGGGAAGCTGGCTCAACGCGAAGACCGCCTTCTTCTTCACGTCGGTCTCGGGATCGTCCTGAATTGCGTCTGAAATCGCTTTGGCGGCTTTGTCACCCGCCTTCTGCGACAGCCAGAACAAAGCCTGCCCGCGAACGTGCGTGCTCTTGTCTTTGCGTGCGGCGTCGATCATCGCGTTGACCGCTTCCGGCACTTTGCTGACGTGCAGAGCGAAGGTGCAATGTTCGCGGACTTTGTCGCTCGGATCCTCCCGACCCAGGCGACGCAAAACCTCGTAGCCTTTCTGCCCGCGCAAATTGCCCAGCCAGAAAGCCGTGTTCTTGCGGACTTCTTCCGGACGCTTCGCATCGACGAACTTTTCCAACGCGCGATCGGCGGCGGGTTCGGCATGGAGCGCGATGGCAGAGATGGCGGACTCGCTCTTCTTGCGGCTGGTCTTGGCCTTTTCGTCGGCGTCATCTACGAAGGTCGCAAGGATGTCGATGCTCTCTTTGGGCTTTACCTCGGTGAGCCAATGTACCGCCAACCCGCCGGCGTCGAGTTCGCAGTCGTCGGTGAACACGCGTATTTTGCCGACGCTTCTGTCTTCCACGCGATACAGCACGAGAACGTGCGTGGGTCCTTCCCGCCCGTCATCATCGCTGTCAGTGTGAAAATTCATTCCCTCGTCGCGTCCCTCCAGGTGGCAGCGGCCGCGTCGAAGCGAATCCGGCTTGTGGCGATCTTCGGACGAGTAACAACAAATGCGGTGGTTGCCTTCAACGGCGGGTACCGCATAACCAATCCATGCCGGCCCGGTTTGTTCCTTCACCAGATTGCGGAATTCCTTCTCCAGGCCGGAGGCGACCGCGCGCGTTTGCGTCCTGGCGTTCATCCATCGCGCCTCCTGCGAAAACAGGGTGCACGGCACTGCCGCGATCAGCAAGCCGACGGCGGTAAGGAAGGGTCTTGTTCTCATTCCAGTCTCCTACTTGTTCAAAATCTCTTGGAACAGCTCTGTCCCTTCCTTCGAGTTCATAATAGAAAGCTGTTCGATAGCTTTCTTCTTCAACTCCGGATCGGTTTCTTTGCGATAAATGCCCACAATCGCCTTGGCGTTCCCTTGCAGAAACAGCGCTTCGATCACTTTCCTGCGAATGTCCTTTTCCTTTTCACTCGCATACAGGCTTACGAGGGTGTCCGCCGTGTTTTCCGATCCCATCAACCCCAGCTTTTCGATGGCCGTCCGGCGCAGTTCGGGGTCCTTTTCGTTCTTCGCCAGGTCAATCATTCGCTCCGAGGCGCCGCCGACAAACAGGGCGTCGAGGATTCGTTTCTTCACCTTTACCTCGGATTCCGCCTGATACATTTCATAGAGTTCGTCGCGCGAACCCATCACGCCGAGTTGATTGATCGCTTCCATGCGAAGATCGGCGTCCTTTTCGCTTTTGGCGGCGGTGAGCAGCCGGTCGCGGTCGCCGCCGATCATATAAAAGTTGAGGATGGAACGTTTGATCTTTTTGTCTCCGGTCGATGCGTAAACGTCGGCCAAAACCTGCCGGCTCTCCTTGCCGCCGAAGAGGGCGACATATTCGAGCGACTTCAACTGCAAATCGGGATTGGCCTTGCCTCGCGCGTAATTGCCGATGATCTCCCTGGCTTTGTCGGATCCGCTCTGGCTCAACACGAACAGCGCCTTCTCACGGATCTTTGGCGGCTGATTTCCTTCCAGCAATTTTTGGAGCAGCGGCAACGCCTTCTCCGGATCGGTGTGCATGAGACTGTTGATGGCGATGAGCTTGAGCTCTTCGTCCGGTTGGTTCTCGGGGTTCGACGGCTGTCCGGTCGCCCGTTGAATGTCGGCCTTGAGCGCCTCGGCGTCCTTGAGCCAGCGGCTGTCAGGGAACGACTTGTTCAACTCGGCGAGTGTGGTAAGTGCTTCGGCGCGCTGGTTCAGCTTATGTTGCGCGTAAGCCTTCCAATAGAGCGCGGCATCGGCGCGGCTGCCGCCCTTCTCGATCGCGCTGTCGAGCGCCTTGAGTGCCTCCTCCCACTGGCCCTTGTCCACCAGCTTTTTCGCCTTTTGGTAGTCGCGATCCGACTCCTGCTGCTGGCGTGCTTTCTCGCGTTGCTCCTGTTTCGCCTTTTCCTTCTCTGCCTTCTCATCGGCATCCTGGGCCAGAAGCCGCACGGGCAGCGCCAGGCTCAGCGAAAAAAGAACCGTGACGAGTTTTGATATGCTTTTGTTGGTTTTCATGTTTTTCACAACCTATGAACGATTGGCCGCCAATTCGCGCGAGGCATCCCGCTGTTTGGCCCGCACTTGCGCGGTGACCACTTTGACCTTGAACAGCAGACCGTCGTCGCCGACGCGTTGACGCAGCGCCGTGAACTCGTCGGCAGAAAGTTGCACCGGGCCGTTGCCGATCTCAACGAGCACGAGTTCGAGTTCCTCCAGCACGCCGGCCATGCCAGGCTCGCCGGCGTCGGCTGCGGCCCGGCGGAACAGCCGGTTGATCGCCGCCAGTTCCCGAGCCAGAACCTGTTCCGCGGAGATGTCCACCGCGCCGTTGGTCCGGGTGTTGATCAGTTCGATCAGAGCCAACTGCGAACGCTCCAGGTGATCGCCGATTTCTCTCAACAACACGCGCTCGCGCGCCTGCGGAGAAAGCGGCAGCGGCGACGGCGCTTGCGCAATGGAAGGCGCGGCATTCGGCGTTGGTTGCGACCAAAAACGTCCGGCAAGAAAGGCCCCCACCACCAAGGCCGCGAGCCCCCCCGCCAGCACCCAGCGCGGCAATTGAAAAAGACTCCGTACCTCCGACCAGCGCGACGCAACACGGGCGGTTCGGTCCCCGAGTTGGGGACGCAGTTGCCGCCAGACCTCCGCGCCGTAACCTTCATTCCGTTCCGGAACGGGCATGTTGTCCACCGCCGCGAGCACACGCTGGAGCGCCTGATAGTTCGCGCGGCACGATTCGCAGCTTTCAAGATGCTCGGCAGCGTCGCCGCGATCCTGGGCCTCACCGTAGTGGTAGAGGACGAGCTGTTCTTCGTTGAGGTGGTTCATGACGTCGCGTTCACCACCGGTTCGAGTGCCCGGCGCATCTTTTGCACCGCGCGGAAAATGCCTTGCTTCGTTGCGCTTGGCGCGGTGCCGAGGACCCTGCCGATTTCTTCGATTGATTTGCCTTCGAAATGCCGAAGCACAAAAGCGGTGCGTTCCATCGGTGTCAGTTGTTTCATCGTGACTTCGACCGTCTGCTGCACCTCGGAATGGAACACATACTGGTCCGGTGTCGGTGCCCCTGACAAAACCGGTTCTGCACCGTCGGCATCGACCGCATCGCCCGACTCATCCTGTCGTTTGCGTTTGCGCAGCAGGTCGAGGGAGCAATTGGCAGCGATGCGATGCAGCCACGTGGCGAAGCCCGCGCGCGATTCGAACCGATCCAACTGCCTGTAGGCGCGCAAAAAGGTCTCTTGCACGGTGTCTTCCGCGTCCTGTTCGTTACTCGTCATGCGAAATGCCAGTTGGAAGAGCCGGGTGCTGTGGCGCTCAACGAGCACACCAAAGGCGTCCTGGTCGCCTTCGCGCGCCCGCGTCACCAGCGCGGCATCGCTGTCTTCCATCATAGGGTTAGACGTTGACCGTCAAGAGCGGTTAGGCTCAAGGAAGAATGAACACGTGATGGGTTGCTGCAGTCAGATAGGAGTTCTGATATGAGCCATCTCTTGCAGAGCGTGACCACGGTGCCGGACAAACAGTGGACTTTTGCGCTCGCCAGTTCATCCAGGAGGGAAATCCCAATGAAAACGCCATTCCTCACACTGCTCGCCTGTAGCGTCACCATCTCGGCGGCCGAATTCGAAAGTCCAGTCCGCCTTAAAGGCGGTAGCGAGGCCGTCCGCGTTGAAAGCCCCGGTTACGCCGCACCTTGCTGGGCCGATATTGATGGTGATGGCAAAAAGGATTTGCTGGTCGGCCAGTTTAAGGACGGAAAGATCCGGGTTTTCAAGGGTCTTGCGGATGGAAAACTGGCGGCTGGCGAATGGCTGAAGGCGGAAGGGAAGGTGGCGACCGTGCCGGGAGTCTGGTGATGCACCAGCTCGACTCCACAGTTTGTGGATCTCAATAATGACGGCCACCGCGACATCCTTTCGGGATCATATTCCCGCAGCGGGACTTCCATGGCGGGCCTGTTCCAGGTGCTCTGGGGTTGCGCGGATGGCGGCTTTAAGCAAGCTGCGGTGCTGGATGGTACGGACCATCAACCGCTCATCATTCCGATCAAGGGAGCGCAGGATCAGGTGGAAAACATCTGCACTCGACCCACGGCTGTGGATTGGGACGGGGACGGAGATCTGGACCTCGTCGTCGGCAATTTCGCCGGCACCTTCTATCTCTTCAATGGCGAAAGCGGGGGGAAATTCGCGCCGAAACCACAAGCCATGATGGCCGGCGGCAGCCGGTTGAAGATTGAAGGCGCGCACAGTGACCCGTTTGTTGTGGACTGGGACAATGACGGTGACCTGGATCTGCTCAGTGGCTCAAGCGCCGGCGGTGTGCAATGGGCCGAAAACGTTGCCGGGAAGGGGAAGCTGCCGGAGTTGAAGTCCTTCGAGTCCGTCATCAAACCGGCGCCTGAAATGCGGCCCGGACGATTGCTCAGCGAACAGGACCTCTCCGAGCCCGCAGGCTCGACTCGCATCTGGGTCGATGACGTCAATTCCGATGGAAAGCTCGACATTCTGGTCGGCGACAGCGTCACACTCGTTTCCCTGGCTCAAGGTGTCAGCCAGGATGAATTCGCGAAGAAGTCTGCGAAATGGCAGGAAGCCTTCGACGCTGCCTCTGAAGCGATGCGAAAACCCGGTAATGGGAACGAACACGAAGCGGCCAACCAACGCTTTCAGAAACTTTACCAGGAGCGCACGAAATTCATGCGGGAAGACCGGACGGGTTTCGTGTGGCTCTACGTGCAGAAGTGACCCGTCGCAGTCGTGCCATCCGGGGCTACTTGCCGCGCAAGGTGAATTTCCCTTTCCATTCCACCCGGTATGCGCGGCAATGCGCGGAGAACGCCGAGGCCAGTTCAATCGCGTCGCCCGCTTTGAACCGCTGCTTGCCGAACAATTTTGCCGGCAGTTCCAGGCAGGCGATGTTCCGAAAATTTCCGTTCACACCGGAGAGGTTCATCAACCGGGCGGATGGTTCATCCACAATCGGCTCCAGTCCGGCGCCAATACGGCTGCGAATGGCGTTGGTGGACCCGCCGAGGGAGACGATCCATTCGGCGCGGTCAACCGCCCGCACGACTTTGTCCTTGTAAAAGGCGTCCTCGGTGACGTCCTGCGCGTATAGCCCGAGATAAACGGCTTTCCTGTCCCAACAGATATACAAATCGGCCAGGGGAAATTCCGACGCAGGCGGCACGAACCCGCGCTCGCGATCCCAGTTCCGCAGAGCCAGCATGGGCTTGAATTGCCCAAACGGTTCCCCGGGGCGCCGGCGGCACGCCTTGCGAAGCGTCGGCGCGCGCGAGGAGAGGCCGCTTCTTAATACCGACGGGGTCAAGCGACCGTGCCGACGCCGTGAGTGCTTCGTAAGGCCGGTCGTGAATGTCCACCAGGCCGAAGTTGAAGTTCTCGCCATCAAACCGGCCGTGAGTCGGTTCGTCGTAGTATTGGAACCAGTCGGCGCCGATGACGTAAGGGATTCTCAGCAATGACTGAAGCGTGTTGCGGAATCCGGCGACGCGTTCCTTTTGCCGGGCGACCACCGGAAAGACGCCGTGGCTGTTTTTGTTGCCGCTGCGGTTCTCCTGCGCGGACATGTAAAACTCGCCGATGAGCACCGGTTTGCCTGCCAGTGCGTGCAGCGTTTCCAGATAAAAGCGCGCGAACAGGCCGTCGTTCCAGTGCGCGTTGAGATTGCTCGAAACGGCGTCCACGTATCGCGTGCACGCCCTCACCACTTCCGGATAATAGAACGACTGGTAACGGTCCCCGAGAACCAGGGCCCGCGAGTCGTATTTCCGGATGATTTCATGGATCAGGGAATAGTAGCGCTCCGCGAGCAGCCCGAGAAACTGTCGCTCGACGCGGATGCCGTTGCCGCCCGGACGCAAAAAGAGCAGGCCATGCCGGCTGAGCGTGTCCCAATTCTCCACGCCGGGCGCGGGCTCGAAATCTTTCAGCAATTCGGACCAGTCGTTGTGATAGGTCTGTCGAAGCAATTCGATAAGCCGCTGGCGCTGTCCGCTCGTCGGGGCCTGTTCGAGGGTCATCTTGAAGAGAATCCCATTCCACCATCCCATTTCGTTGTCGCTGTAGTAGCCGATCACACGCGGGTCGTCGCGCAGCGGCAGGATCTGATCGCGCGCCACCTGGTGCATCCGCTCGACGATCTTCGGATCCCACATGTCCCACCAGGGCGCGCCGGCCGTCGATCCGATGTGCAGGACCGGTGCGAACGCAAGGTCAGCGTCACGGCATTGCTGCAAGGCGGGAAAGTCGCTCCAACCACCGACTGTGGTAAAGCCCCAGGCCTTGAGCCGCTTCAGAGTGGCTTCGGCCCATACGTTGGAACCCGCGTAATGCTGCCAAGCTGCGTAGCCGGGATTGGCGGAATCGAATTCCTTGCGCGACGCGCCTCGATTGACGCAACAAACCCCGAGCGAAAAGAACCGCTCGCCATTCGGCCTGACCAGCCACGCCGTCCCGCCCTCGCGCTGAATTGAAAAGGGAGCGTTGGTTGAGACGCTTGCGGCGAAGCCATTCGTCTTGGCCTCGATGCCCAACGCGAGGGTCAGTGCCGCGACGGCCGCAAAGCCGGGGTTCCTCCGCAGTGGACGGAACGCCAATTTCGAGTCGTTCATGGCGGAATTGAGAATTGAGAATTGAGAATTTGAAATTGACTCATTGTGATGAGGCAAGTGTTCCCCTTAATGGAACATTTCTCAATTCCCAATTCCCAATCAGCATCGCGCGAATCGTTTCGCTCGGCGTGTCGGCGGCGTTCAAGTTAGCCGCCGCCAAGACGGTCGCAGCAAGAATTCGAGCTAGCATCACATCAGGAAGTTCATAGGTGTAGAATTACCCGTGACGGAACCCGAGCGCGAGCGTGAGCACGGCCACGGCGGCAAAGCCGGGGTTCTTCAGGAGTTGGCGGAGGGCGAATTTGAGGTCGTTCGTGGGCAAAACGGAGGGGTTGAAGTCGTGGAGTCTTGGAGTGAGGGCTTGAGCCTTGGGCAGTATTGCGCTACTCCATCGCTCCAGGACTCCATTACTCCATGGGTTCATCAATGAGGCAATTCTCAATTCTCGATTCTCAATTTCCTATTGACACCTCAGCGCCTCCATCGGGTTTGTTCTGGCGGCACGACGAGCGGGAAGGAGGCTGGCGAGCAGCGCGACACACAGCAGCAGTACGCTGACGCTGGTCAGCAGTACAGGATCGTGCGGAGTCAGACCGAAGAGTTGACTGCTGAGAAGTCGGTTCGTCGCGAATGAGACGGCGAGGCCGATGGCCAGCCCAACCAGCGTGAGGCGTCCCGCCTGGAGCAGAACCAGGCGCAGCAACCCGCCGGGGCTGGCACCGAGTGCGAGTCGGACGCCAAATTCATTGCGTCGTTGGGCAACCTGATACGCCACCACGCCGAAGATGCCGACGGCCGCGATACCCAGCGCGACCGCCGCGTAGGTGGCGAGCATGATCATCAGGAAGCGCCGTTCGGCCACCGTGGAAGCAACGATCTCCGTCATCGGGTGCACGCTTTGGATCCGCACTCTCGCGTCCGTCTGTTTCACGACCTCGCGCAGCATCGGGATCAATGCCGCGGAGGGAGTCCGCGCTCGCACCACCACCTGTGCGCCGCCAAACGGATATTGCCAGTAGAAGCGCGGCTGCGGCTTCTCCTCCAGGCGCACGTCGCGAGTGTCCTTCACCACGCCGATGACTTCGAGAACGCGATCGGGATTCGAGCCAACGGTAAAACGTCCGCCCACGGCCGATCTTCCCGGAAATACCACGGCCGCCGCCGCCTCGTTGAGGATCACAATCTGTCCGTAACCATCATCGTTCAACTCTGAGTCGCGGAAGAAACGTCCGACGAGGAGGGGAATGCCCATCGCCTGGAAATAGTCGAACGCCACGAAAGTGGCCGCGAGCGACGGGCGGTCCGCAAACGGGACGGATTGCCCGACGATGTCGGGCCGTTCGTTGAAGGTCCATTTGCCGGTCAACGGCGCGGAGGAAATCGTGCCGACGGCCTCGACGCCCGGCAGCGCGGCGAGCCGTTCGCGCAACGTCCGATACATTCGGCAGACATCGCCGTTCGTGTCGAATCCGGACTGATTGAGATCCATTGCGATGACCGACCGGGGCTGGTATCCGAGATCCTGTCCGATCAAGCGGCGGAAACTTTCCAGCAAGAGCCCGGCGGAGGCGAGCAACACGAGCACCACGGCGATCTGGCCGACCAGCAAGTTCTGTTGCCACGCGCGAATCTGCGGCCCGCCGGTCGAGCGGGTGCCGGTGCGCAACGCATCCGCCGCCTCCGCGCGCGATTGCCACAACGCCGGCAACAATCCGAAGATCAGCGCCGTGAGCAACGAAACGCCGGCGGTGAACGCGATGGCGATTCCGTCCACCGTGGCTTCGCGAATGAACGGCACGCTGGCCGAGGCCAGGTCGCGAATGATGTGGAGCGCGCCGTGGGCGAACGCGATGCCCGCGCCGCCGCCGAGCAACGACAACAGCACGCTCTCCATCATGAGCGCCCGAACGAGGCGTCTGCGTCCGGCGCCGAGCGCCAGACGGACGGCCAGTTCCCGCTGCCGGGTCACGCCGCGAGCGAGAAGCAGATTCGCGAGATTGACACAGCAAATCAGCAATACCGCCGCGACCGCGACCGCCAACAACGGGACGCCCTGCCGCGTCCGGCCGAATATCTGATCGCGAAAACTGACGACCGTGAAGCTCCAGTTGCGGTTCGAATCCGGATGCTCCACCGCCAGCCGCTGTCCGAGCGCAGCCAGTTCAGCGCGCGCTGTCGCTTCACTGACGCCGGATTTCAGCCGCCCCATCCCCAGGAACATTCTCGCGCCGCGAGAGGTGCCGTCTTCCCCGCGAGGTGCGGACATCGGGAGCCAAAAGAGCTTCTGCCCCGCCTTCAGGATGGTTCCACTCCCGGGCGACGGCGCGCGTTCGATCGGAAACTGAACTCCAGGTGGAAGCACCCCAACGATCCTTCGAGCCGTCTTGTCGAGCCGCACGCTCTGCCCCAGCACGTCGGGACTTCCGCCAAAGCGCGATTGCCACAATTCGTGGCTGATGAGCGCCACGGGTTCTTCGTTGGCGTCGGAGTCGGACGCTAGAAACATTCGTCCCAACGCGGGACGAAGTCGTAACGCGTGGGTCAAATGGGGTGTCGCCCGCACCGCCGAAACCTCTTCGGTTCGATCTCCATCTTCCCAGCTCGCATCGTGCGAGTTGTCGGTCACCACTGATTCAAAGCTCTGCGTCAAAGTCCGTATATCCTCCAGGTCTTGCCAGGAAAGCTGATTCTCGCTCGCTCCGGTCTGTGTGTTCACCCGTCGAACCCACATCAAGCGGTCCTCACCGTCGAAGCCCAACGGCCGGAGCAACACCGTCCGGGCAACGCCGAACACCACCGTGTTCGCGCCGATGCCGAGCGCGAGCGTCAGGACCGCGACCGCGGCAAAGCCGGGGTACTTCAGCAGTTGGCGGAAGGCGAATTTGAGATCGTTCATAACCGAAAGGAGATTGAGAATTGAGAATTGAGAATTGAGAATTGGACCATTGAGAACGATTCGGAGGCAATGCAGGGGTCTGCGGGCTCCGTCGATGAGGCAATTCTCAATTCCCAATTCTCAATTCTCAATGATGAGTTACTCATATCGCAGCGCCTCCATCGGATCGACCTTCGCCGCGCGGCGCGCGGGCAACCAGCAGGCGAGTAAGGCCACACCCAAAAGTGTCAGTGTCACCGCGGCAAAGGTCAGGGGATCGGTGGGCTTGATCTCATAGAGCAAACGTTCGAGCACTCTCGTCAGAGCAAGGGCGCCGGCCAGACCCAGGGCCAGACCCGCCAGCGCAAGGCGCATCCCCTGGCCGATCACCAGACCGAGCACGTCACGTGGCTGCGCCCCGAGCGCCAGCCGGATGCCGATCTCCCGCGTGCGTTGGGTCACCGTGTAAGCAAGAACTCCGTAGAGTCCGAGGGCCGACAGTAACAAGGCGGCGCCGGCAAATCCACCGAGCAACTGCACCGAGAGCCGCTGTTGCGCAACGCTGGCGGTGACCAGTTGGGTCAGGGTGCGCACGTTTTCCAATGGAAGGTCTCCGTCGAGACGGTCGAGTTCGCCG
>DATEKZ010000504.1:0-9666 GCA_035277185.1 Verrucomicrobiia bacterium | reverse complement strand
ACGACGAAAAGGCGCTGTTGAAAAACGACACTGACTCGAAGGAAGCCAAAAAACTGGCGGACAAATTCTCCAAGGAACTGAAAGTCGAAGACAAGGATTATCGGCCATTCCTTTCCGATGAACAACGCGCCGAGTGGGACGCGCGTGACAAGGCGCTCAAAGACGTGGAGGCACGCAAACCCAAGCCGCTGCCCACTGCACTGGCCTTCGCCGACTTTGGCCCGAAACCACGCGAGACGTTTTTGCTGGCTCGCGGCGATTTCCGCGCGAAAAGCGAACCGGTTGAGCTGGGATTCCTGACCGCGCTCACCCGGGGCAAGACACCCGCGGACTATTGGGCGGCCGCGCGCGCCGAAAGCCGCCGGAGCGACTCGACCCAACAGCGTCGCGCGATGGCGGATTGGATGACCGACGTCGATCACGGCGCCGGCGCGCTCGTGGCGCGGGTGATGGTGAACCGCGTCTGGCAACATCACTTCGGTCAGGGGCTGGTCCGCACCGTCAATGATCTCGGCGCGCGATGTGATCCGCCGACGCACCCGGAATTGCTGGAATGGCTGGCGAACGAATTTGTGAAGGGCGGATGGAAGCTGAAGCCATTGCACCGCTTGATCATGACCAGTTCGGTCTATCTGCAAGGGACAGGAACGAGTGATCAGTCATCAGTGATCAGTAATCGGTCTTCGCGCGCAAAGCGGCGTCGGGAATCAGGGAGCGAGTCGGACGCCGTGGCTGCTGATCACTGGACACTGAATACTGATTACTCCGTGCTCCAGAAAAAGGCTGACCCGGACAACCGGCTTCTCTGGCGTCGGCGTCCGCAGCGGATTGAATCCGAGATCCTGCGCGACGCGATGCTCGCGGTGAGCGGCACGCTGAATCCGGAGATGTTCGGCCCCGCTTTCAAAGCGCCGGTAGCTCCCGAGGTCATTCAAGCCCGCAACATGAAGGACCCGTATCCGCAGGACCTCAAGGACACGCCCGCCACGCGGCGCCGGAGCGTTTACATGTTCCACAAGCGCGTGGTGCAACAACCGCTCATGCAAGCGTTCGACGGGCCGGATGCGCAGGCCAGTTGCGGCCGCCGTGAAAACACCACCGTGGCCCCGCAGGCGCTGGCTCTCTTGAACGACAAATTCGTCCGCGCCCGTGCGCTGGATTTCGCGAAACGCGTGGAAAAAGAAGCGGGCGCGGAATCTGCGGCACAAGTTCGTCTCGCCTGGCGGCTAGCGCTTGGACGCGAAGCATCACTGGGCGAATTTCAATCGGGTGTTGCCTTCCTCAACGATCAGACCCGGCAGCGCTCGACCCGCGACCCCGACAAACCGAAAACGGAGACGCAGAGCCTTGCCTTGGCGGACCTGTGTCAGGCCATTTTCGCCTTGAACGAATTCATTTACGTGGATTGAGCCGCAGGTTCCCTCTCCCCTCAACGGGGAGAGGGTCAGGGTGAGGGGTGAGAACGCCTAGACCGATTCTCGCGCGGCACGGACTCATTGACCGCTGGCGGCAATTCGAGCGACAATTCCTCACGCGATGAGCTTCGATTTGGAAAAGATTCTCGAAAGCAAGCAGTAAGCGACACTCGGATGCGTGAGTCATCTTCCGCCCTTACAGGGCTCAGATGATTGTTGGGTGCCGACCCGACCCAGGGCGGCGCGATCCCGCAGGTGCGGGACTCGCTTGCCCTGGGCTATCATCGATCGGGCTTTCAGCCCTGTTGGCGCCCCATTACTCCCGCACACTCCGGTAGTGGTCCACAGCGCGGTAGCTTCGGGCGACAAGGCCAAAGGCAAGGGCGGCGGCGAAGGCGAAGGCGGCGAAGAAAAACATCTGGAAGGCCGTGACACCGAAACGCGTCGAGGCAATGAAGTCCGTGACGGTGACGTTCTTCACCGCGGCATTTGCGATCAGCACCCAAAGGTTGCCGATGGTCGCGGAGAGATACCAGAAAGCCATGAGCGCGCCTTTCATGGCGGGCGGCGCCTGGCTGTAGGCGAACTCCAGTCCCGTCGTGGAAACCAGCACTTCGCCCATCGTGAGCAGGGCATACGGCAGCACCTGCCACGTGATCGAGAAAGCATTGCCGCCGTCGAGCACCAATTGCATCGCGCCGACAACGATCCAGGCGAGACCGGCAAAGGCGATGCCGACGGTCATGCGCCGCAACGCCGTCAGTTCGAACCCGAGTCGCTTCAGCGCCGGGTAGAGCACAAAATTGTTGAACGGGATGAGAAGCATGACGAGCAGCGGATTGAGCGCCTGCATCTGCGATGACTGAAACCACGGGGGCTTGGTCATTGCGTCGGCCTGCAAGACCCACGTCGATGCTTTCTGGTCGAAGAGCGACCAGAACGGCGTGACGAGAAAGAAGAGCACGAGCACACGCAACACTGACCGCACGCCTTCCACAGCCTCGTCGGGATGATGACCGCGGGCGCCTTCGAGTTGCAGCCAGACTCCGGCGCCGCTGAAGGCAATCAACGCGACCAGCGCGCTGCAGAATGAAACCACAAAACCGAACGAAGGAATGAGGCAGAAGGCCACGAGGGCAATCAGAATTCCCACCAGAGCGAGGATGAGACCGGCACGTCCCGAAACCAGCGCTGTCCGCGCGACGCGCAGGAATGAATTCGGATCGGGCGGCGCGGGCGGGACGAGGACGTAACGTTTTCGTCCCAGCCAGAAAACCACTGTCGCGATGAACATGAGCGCGCCGGGAATGCCGAACGCCACAGCGCCGCCGAAATTCCGGAGAAAGATCGGCATGAGCAGCGACGCAAAGAACGATCCGAAATTGATGATCCAATAGAAGGCGTCGAAGACCACCTTCGCGCGATGCTTGTTGGTCTGATCGAATTGATCGCCCACGAAAGCGGCGACGCAAGGTTTGATGCCGCCCGAGCCGAGCGCGATCAGGCAAAGGCCGGTGTAGAAGCCCGTTCGGTTCGACTCAAAAAGCGCGAGGCAGAGATGGCCGGCGCAGTAAACCAGGCTGAGCCAGAAGATGGTGTGGTATTTCCCGAGGAAGCGGTCGGCCAGCCAGCCTCCGAGCAGCGGAAAAAAGTAAACGCCAATGACGAAGGTGTGAAACACGTCTTTGGCCGTGCCCGGGCGATCCGCCTCCGGCAGATATTGCAGCAACGACGTGACGAGAAAAACCGTCAGGATATTGCGCATGCCATAGAAGCTGAAGCGCTCACAACCCTCGTTGCCGATAATGTAACGGATCTGGCGAGGGATCGGCGTCCTGGCCGGCGGAGCCGCGTCTGCGGTGGCGATGCTCATGAGTTGTCTGCCGCCGAGGCTGCCGCAACTGAACCGGAAATCAAGGAGTCACTGTGGGCATTGGCCGCGTCCAGTTTTTTTCTCCGGATCCGTGTCCATCCGTGGTTGAGTCAGAGCCTCCTCACGTCGGCTGCTACGGGACTCGACCTCCTTGGACTTCCCTGGGATTGCCAAGAACGCGCCGCTCCACTAGGCTTTCCGTCGTGAAACAGGTCGCAGCAAAGCGGGACGGTCCGTGGCGCAAGTCGCGGCTCGCCGCCCGCATCCTCATCCGCAAAGAAGCGGGGCGGATGCGCCCGCGCGAACAGGCCCTCGCGCGCCGGCTCAGCGAGGATCCCGAAGTCACCAACCGGCTCATTCAGCAGGCCCTTTACTTCCTGGGCGTCGGCCCGCGCAAACATGCCTTCGACCGAAAACTGGTGGGCCGGCGAGATTGACTGGTCCACACCGGCAGGCCAGTTACTGCAACGGTTTTTGGCGGCGCTTCCCGGCGAGCGAACGTTCCATGTCACCGTCTTCGGGTCCGCGCCGCTTCAACTCACCGTGGACCGCCAGTTGTTGAGCGCCGACGTGGATGTCTTCTCGGACGACGACGAGGATTTGTCGACCTTCATCGCGGCGGCGAAGCTGGACAAGACGCGCGGCGGCTTTTACCTCGAACCGGGATTCGAACTGAGCTTCCGCACCAGCCCGCGCTGGCGTCACCGTGCCAAAACGGTGCAACGCGGCCGTGTGACGCTGACCATTCCTCATCCATTGGACATTTTGATGGGGAAACTCGATCGCCTGGATGCCAAAGACCTGAAAGCCTTCGAGCGCGTCATCCAACTCACGGGCCATCCCACCGCCGAAGAGTTCAAGCTGGAACTTCAAAACGCCGTGGACCTGTTTCGGCCCGCCTTCGACGACGACTCCCCGAATCGTTACCCGGAGAACACGCGGCGGTTGTGGCGGGAAATTTTTCACGCCGAGATTGATCCCCGCCGCGACATCATTGAACCGGCGATCGCGCGGCGGCGACAGGGCTACGGGGAATCGCCCCCGGACTACAAAGCCATTCTCGGCGAGTAGAACGGTACCAACACCTGAAATGAAGACGCGCTTCGTGCTCTTGTTTGCACTCGCTGTGGCCGCCCAAGGCGCGCAAGGGGCTTCGACGAACTTTCTCGAAACGGTTCGCCGTTACGCGGACGCGATGATCGACCGCGGGCGCGATACCTACGGGCCCCAAAAGAGCGGACTGTTGCTCAGCGCGCTGGATCGGACGACGCTCGGTTTGCTTCAGGTGCGTCCGGCGCCACCGGGCGGCATCCGGCGCGGAGACCGGCCGGGGCGCGCGTGGGTGGAGATGAACGGCGCGAATCCGATGCTCGACCAGAACCTGCTGCGCGCCTTCTACACGTTAAGCGAACTCACCGGCGACGCACGTTATGCCAAAGTCGCGGACGAAGAGTTGTCGTGGTTCCTCAACCACACGATGTCGGTGAAGACGAGTCTGCTGCCCTGGGGCGAGCATCTGTCGTGGGACGTGGTGCAGGACGTGCCCATCAGCGGCGGCGATGAAATGATGCACGAGTTCGCCCGGCCGTGGACGCTGTGGGACCGCTGCTTCGCGGTCGCGCCGGAGGCGAGCGCAAAGTTTGCCCTGGGACTGTGGGAACATCAGATCGCGAATCACAAGACCGGCGGCTTCGACCGCCACGCACCCTACTTCGAACACGGACCGGCGGACGGAAAAGACTTCCCTCGTCACGCGGGATTTTACATCGGGACTTGGTGTTACGCGTGGAAGCATGCAACCAACGAGGTCTTTCTGCGCGCCATTGAGACGCTGCTGGCGCGCTTCGAACACAAGCGCGTGCAGAAGGACGGTTCACTGGCAGCAACCATCGGTCCGCTGGAATGTGAACTGGCGGCGACGATGGTGCCCGATCCGCTGGCGTCGCGGCTGCGCGCGTTTGCCGTGAAGGAGGACGAGCTGATTCTAGCCGACGTGCGAAAGCAGGTGCGGGGTGACACCAATGGCTACGTCCTGCCCCAATGGCAGAACGGTTACAGCGCCGGCACACTGGCGAACCAGGCGATGTTTTGCCTCGCGCGCCACGAACAAACGACGAACCCCGCGTATCGCGAGCTGCTCATCGCCATTGCCGATGCCTACCGCGGCTCGCGTCCCGACGAAGACGTGGATGCGTGGCCGCAAAGCTTTGCCCACGTCATCAGCGCGCAAGTCGCCGCGCATCGCTTCACAAAGAAGCCTGCCTATCTCGACGAAGCCCGAAGGTTTGCGCAGATGGCAGTCGATATTTTTTGGCAGGACAATCCGCTCCCGCGCGCGAGCATGCAGACCGGCCACTATGAAACCATCACGGGTTGCGATTCTCTGGCACTGGCGCTGCTGGAAGTTCACGCCGCCACGCACGGCCTCAGGAACCGCATTCCGTCGAACACCATCGATCGATGAGCTTGAACGCAAAGGCGCAGCGCGGCGGGGCTGCAACCCAAGGAGCGCGGCTGTGTGCGAAGCACCAGCAGCAGGCCAGGAACCCTCCACAGAGCCGCCAGGTTTTGGACTGCGGCAGTCCTCTGGCGCTTTCAGATCGGTCGCAGTGGTTCAAAAGCGGCAGAGGACTGCCGCAGTCCAAAACGCTGTCGCGTTCGCCGGCCGGTCTGGGGCTGCAGCGACGCTCGGCGCGCAAGAGTTTGCAGGGAGCAATCGGAGTGTTTGGTCACGGCCTGGCCGTGTTGTCTTACGGCACTGCGTACTCCCTCTTCTTCACCACGCACGCCGCCGAGCCGCCCAAGGCTCCCGTGCCCAAGTCGCCCTATATCGCCGTCGTCTATCGCTACGCGGATACGATGCTGGAGAAGGGACGCGACACGTACGGGCCGCAGAAGACCGGGCTGTTGTTGAGCGCACTGGATCGCGACGCGCTTGCACCTCTGACAAACCGGCCCGCGGCTCCGGCGGGCGTGCGCGAGAGTGACCGCGTGGGCGGGGTAGCGGGGCCATTGATTGGCGCAAATCCGCAGCACGACGAAAACCTTCTTCGGCTGCTCTACCTGTTGAGCGAGTTGACGACGAAGCCGAAGTACCGCGATGCCGCAAACGCCGCCTTGAAGTGGTTTCTCCAGAACGCGCGGTCTCCCGCCACCGATTTGCTGCCCTGGGGTGAACACATGTCGTGGGACGTTATGAAGGATGAACCGCTCGTTGCGAATGGAGCCACGGAGGGAACGCACGAGTTCTTCCGGCCCTGGCTGCTCTGGGATCGCTGCTTCGAGGTCGCGCCGGAAGCGAGCAGACGATTCGCACTCGGCCTGTGGCAGCACCAGGTTGCCGATCACAAGACGGGCGCTTTCGACCGGCACGCGGGCTTTGCCAGACATTCGCCGGGCACGAACATGGATTTTCCGCGGCACGCCGGTTTTTACCTCCGCACCTGGGCTGCGGCTTACGCACAAACGAAGGACGAGCAGTTTCTCGCAGCCATCGAAACGATGTTGCAGAGGTTTGAGAAAAAGCGGCATCCGAGGACCGGTTTGATCGAGGGTTACAGTGGTTCCACGAATGACTGGCCCGCCTCCGCGCTTTCGTTGGCCATCGACTGCGATGGCGCGGCGCATGGGGTGCCCGAATCACTCGCCTCGCGCCTGCGGGCCTTCGCCGCGCGCGAGGATGAAATCTTCTGCTCGCTACCGCACGATTTGAAGAACACAGGCGGCTTCATCACCGGCACGGAGCGGGTGACGGGAAAGTCAAGCGAGCCGCCCACACCGTTGTGGAAGTCCCGTTATGGCGGCTATACTACCGCTCAAGTTGCAATGATGTGCGTCTCGCGCTACGACAACACCGGCAGGATCGGCCATCGCAATCTGGCCCTCGCCGCCGCCGATGCGTATCTCAATTCCCTGCCCGCGGAAGGCGATGACCTCTGGCCCGGTTCTTTTGGCCACGCCATCAGCCTGCAAGTCGCCGCCTGGCGACACAGCGCCCGGCTCGATTACTTCGAACGCGCGCGAACGTTCGCTGACATCGCGCTGGAAAAATTCTGGGGCACGAACGCATTGCCTCGCGCCAGCCTCAAGAGCGACCATTACGAAACGATCACCGGCGCGGACACGCTTGCTCTGGCGCTCGCCGAGCTGCACCTGCGCGTCCTGCACATCACCGCCGTCCGTTGTCCGCCGAATACGATTGATCGCTGAACTGTTCTGGATTGGCGGTCACCTGCGGGTTTTCCAACGTTTCCAACCCGCGATACGACCCAGCGCGGCAACGCCGCAACCAAAACGGACCGCGGCCTTCCAGGCCGCAGCGGCTGGGACCATCCAGAGCGTATTGGACAATCCCAACGCCTTGATCGTCCCGGACCTGCTGCGGCCTGGAAGGCCGCGGTCCGAATAATCGTCGTGGCGCGCGGCGATTTTAAGAGATACTGATAGACTGGCAGTCTGCGCTAATTGGTTGCGGCCATTGGCCGCGCTAAGTTTGTCTGTGGTTGAGTCAGAGCCTCCTCACGTCGGCTGCTACAGACTCGACAGCGCGAGGCGGTTGTCAGATAATTCACGCGTCGTTATGAGCCATCATTGCGGACGCTACGAAAAGTTTACCAATCGCCGCGAATTCTTGAAGAAGGCCGGCGCGGGGTTCGGCCTGCTGGCGTTGGCGGACCTGTTGAAACTCGACGGTTTGCTGGCCGCCGGCATCGAGCCTTCGCGGACGCTCGACCCAATGTCGCCGCTCCGGCCGCATTACGCGGCCAGGGCGAAATCGATCATCTGGCTTTTCATGGAAGGCGCGCCGAGTTCGGTGGACCTCTTCGACCCCAAGCCGGAACTCACGAAACGCGACGGTCAAAGGATCGACATCGATGTCTTCAACGGGAATCCGGGGCCGCTGATGAAGTCGCCCTTCGGCTTCAAGCAATACGGCCAGTCGGGCGCCTGGGTTTGTGAAAAGTATCCGAACGTGGCGAAGCACGTAGACGATTTCGCGTTCATCAAATCGCTCTACAGCGAATCGAACGATCACGTGCCAGCCCTTTACCAGATCAACACGGGCATCCCGCGCCCCGGGTTTCCGAGCGCCGGTGCGTGGATCACTTACGGGTTGGGGAGCGAAAGCCGGAATCTTCCCGGTTACGTTGTGCTCGGCAACAATCAGGGCGTGAAGGGCGGTCCACTCAACTGGAGCGCGGGTTTTCTCCCGACCAGTTACCAGGGCACACTGTTCCGTTCGTCCGGCGCGCCCATTCTCAATCTCAACCGGCCAGAGCACGTCACGCGCGACGATCAGCGGGCACAGCTCGATTTTCTCAAGAAGGTCAACACCGACCATCTCAAACGGCACGAGGGCGAACCGGATCTGCTCGCGCGCATCCAAAGCTTTGAACTGGCGTATCGCATGCAGATGGAGGCGAGCGACCTGACGGATTTCTCAACCGAATCCAAGGAGACCCTTGCTCTCTACGGTCTCGACCAGGACGTCTCAAAGAACATCGGCACAAAATGTCTGATGGCGCGGCGGCTGATCGAGCGCGGCGTGCGTTTCGTCCAGGTTTACAGCGACGGTGAATGGGACGCCCATTCCGACCTCAAGGGCAATCACTCGCAGCACTGCGCCTCGACCGACATGCCGATCCATGGGCTGCTCACCGATCTGAAACGCCGTGGGTTGATGGACAGCACGTTGGTGATCTGGGGCGGTGAGTTTGGCCGGATGCCGGTTTCGCAAGGCAATGGCGGTCGCGATCATAACCCGAATGGATTCATGGCGTGGATGTGGGGCGCGGGCATCAAGGGCGGCACGAGTTACGGCGAGACGGATGAAATCGGCTACAAATCTGTCGTGGATCGCGTGAGCGTCCACGATCTTCATGCGACGATGCTTCATCTTCTTGGCATGGATCACGAGAAACTCACCTATTTCCATAACGGCCGCAGCTATCGGCTGACGGATGTGGCGGGCGAAGTCATTGACAGGATCCTGGTCTGAGCGAGTCGAATTCCGCGCGGAACCGGCCACGACTCCTGGCCATGATCACGTCTCCCGCACCTCTGCCGGCGAGGGCGGCGCCCAGGCGACTTCCCACCCCTCACCCTGACCCTCTCCCCGTTGAGGGGAGAGGGAACAACAGCGGAAACGTCAAAAGCATTCGTGGGTTCAACGAGCAAGCGGCGCGCGCTTTCTCCCTCTCCTCCTCGATCGAGGAGAGGGTCGGGGTGAGGAGTCGAGTCGCATGCGAAATTGTGTTTCGCGTATTTCGCGGGTAATTCAATTGCCGCTCTTTCCGATTGCGGGCAAAGTCCAGAAACTGACTACCTCCAAGCCGGTTTCAGTTCCCACACCTCGAGCGCCTTGACCTTGACGGAATC
>DATEKZ010000503.1:0-7279 GCA_035277185.1 Verrucomicrobiia bacterium | reverse complement strand
TCGAAGCCCATGCCCGTATCCACGTGTTTCGCCGGCAGCGGACTGAACGTGCCGTCCGGGTTCGCATTGAACTGGATGAAGACGAGGTTCCAGATCTCGATGCAACGGGCGTCGCCCTTGTTGACCAAAGAGCCCTTGGTGTCCCCGTCGGGAGTCAGATCAACGTGAAGCTCGGAGCACGGGCCGCACGGGCCGGTGTCGCCCATCATCCAGAAATTGTCCTTCTTGTTGCCGTTGACGATGTGAATTTTAGGATCGAGCCCGGCGGAACGGAATCTCTCCGCCCAATGATCCCACGCTTCCTGATCGAATTCGCTCGGGTCGTTGTTCGATTTGTCAGGATTGTAAACCGTCGCGTAAAGCCGCTCGGGCGGGAATCTCCAAACCCCAACCACCAGTTCCCACGCCCATTCGATGGCCTCCTTCTTGAAGTAATCCCCAAAAGACCAGTTGCCGAGCATTTCGAAGAACGTGTGGTGATAGGTGTCGAGGCCAACGTCGTCGAGGTCGTTGTGTTTGCCGCCGGCACGAATGCACTTTTGGGTGTCCGCAGCTCGGCCGGGTGTGTAGGGACATTTCGTCTGGCCCAGGAAGATGGGGACGAACTGGTTCATACCCGCATTTGTGAACAAAAGGTTCGGCGCATCAGGCATGAGGCTCGACGACGGCACAATGGTGTGCTGCTTCGACCTGAAGAAGTCGAGGAACGACTGGCGAACTTGCGCGGACGTCATCATGGAAACTCAGAGATGAACAGCGAAGGCGGGAAGCAGAGTCATCTGCTTCACGATGAGGTCCACTCTTCGCGTCTTTGGGTCTTCGCTGTTCATGAGAATGGCAAAATCAGGGAGCGAGGTTAGCCGGAACGCGCTCCGCTAGGCGAGTGGAAGTTTTCGCGCAGTGCACCTGCCATGCCGTCATGACGGCAGTGGCAAGGAACAGCAGCACGCCGCGATAGCCCGCGGATTTCACACCTGGCCGGGCCGCAATCGCCCGGGGGTTACGGCCGCATACTGCGAGTCTTCGGGTCTGAAAATCGTTGCGAAGTCACTATCGACAAAGGAAGGGATTCAGGGTTATATGGCAAGATGAAACGCGCATGAGAACAGGCAAGAATCTCATCCTGGCAACCAAACCGTACGCGGTGGATTCCCCGGCAAGGAGCTGGTGGCATGTTCTTTCCACCGCGACTCTTTTGGCCGCTTCCCTTGCGGGGACTCTCTGGAATTTTCATCCTGCGGGCAGGATGGTCTGCAGTCTTTTCGCCGGACTGCTTATTCTCCGGCTTTTTGTGATTTATCACGATCAACAGCATCACGCGATATTGCCCCATTCCCGCACAGCCGAGGGCTTGATGAAGATCTTTGGAATCCTGGCCCTGAGCCCGAGCAGCATTTGGAGGAGTTCGCACAACTACCATCACAAACACAACTCCAAGCTTAGAGGTTCTCATATTGGCTCCTTTCCCATAATGACCAAAGCCCACTATTTGAAGTCATCGAAGGCCAAACGATTTAAGTACCTGTTTATGCGTCATCCATTGACCATCTTGTTCGGGTATATTTTCGCGTTTCTGCACGGGATGTGTCTTTATCCGTTCATCAATAATCCGCGGGAACACTATGATTGCCTGATCGCGTTCGTGACGCACATCGTGATCGCTGTGACGGTTACTTATTTCTTTGGCTGGCCGGCGCTGTTGTTGACTCAAGTGATTCCTCACTTCATCGCGCACGCCATCGGCACCTACCTCTTTTACGCCCAGCACAATTTTCCCGACGTGTCCTTCAGAGACAATGCCGGCTGGACCTACGACAAAGCCGCGCTGGAATCCTCCAGTTTCATGAAAATGGGCCCGATCATGGCCTGGTTTACGGCCAATATCGGCTATCATCACGTTCATCACTTGAACGCCCGCATCCCTTTCTATCGATTGCCTGAAGTCACGGCCGAGATACCCGAGTTAAAGTCGCCCAAGACAACGTCGCTCCATCCGATGGAGATCCTCCGTTGTCTGCGCTTGAAGGTCTGGGATGTCGAATCCCAAAAGATGGTCGGCCTTCGAAATGTTTGACGGGCCCTCGAGATCAGCATGACGGCCCAGGAGAAATCAACCGACCCAAATCAAATCGCGGAGGCCGCAGGTCTCTGATCAACCGCGGCTGCCGCCAAACCCTCCCTTCTATGACTTTCACTGCATCGCAAATTGCGGAACAACTCCGGGGTGAAGTCCTCGGCGACGGCTCGGTCGCATTGACCGGTTTCGCGCCGGCCGCCTCCGCTCGGTCCGGCGACCTAACGTTTGCCGAAAAGGAAGCCTACTTTGCCGCTGCCGAGCAAAGCCAGGCGACCGCCATCCTTGTGTCCGGCGAGTTTGCCCCGTCGAAAAAAGTCCTGATCCGCGTGCCGAATGCGCGCGTGGCCGTGGCCAGAGTACTCCCGTTCTTTTTCCCGCCGGACCAATACCCGAACGGCATTCATCCGAGCGCGGTCATCGCCCCTTCGGCGCAGATTGACCCCACGGCACACATCGGGCCGAGCTGCGTAGTGGGTGCGCGCGCGCGGATCGGTGCGCGCTCCGTGCTCGTGGGCGGCAATCATGTCGGACGCGACTGTCAGATCGGCGACGACGTATGTCTGTTTCCAAACGTCGTCATCTACGCGCAGTCACAGATCGGCCACCGCGTCAGCGTCCACGCCGGCACTGTCATCGGGTCGGACGGCTACGGCTACGTGTTCGACGAGGGGCGCCACCGCAAGATGCTGCAGGTCGGCAACGTGATCATCCACGATGACGTGGAGATCGGCGCCAACGCGGCCATCGACCGCGGCGCACTCGGCCCCACGGTCATCGGCCAGGGCACAAAGATCGACAACCTCGTGCATATCGCGCACAACGTGGTCGTTGGCCGGCATTGCCTGGTCATGGGCCAGGTGGGTTTCGCCGGCAGTACACGCCTGGGAGATTATTGCGTCATCGCTTCGCAGTCGGGAATTGCGGGACATTTAAAGCTCGGCAATCAGGCCACGGTGGGCGCGAAGTCCGGCGTCATGCGCGACATTCCTGACAAGGGAACGGTGCTCGGCATTCCGGCCGCACCGGACAGACAGGCCAAGCGGCAGATGATCGCGATACAGCAGTTGCCGGAACTGATCCGCCGCATGCGCGAATTGGAAAAACAAGTGGAGCAACTTAGTGCCAGGGTTGGCGGCTGAGGGACGTTCCCAACCAGCTTGCGCGGAGCGAAAGACCGCAGGACCGGCAATCCCGGCGAGAACTCCCCGCCTGCAGCCAGCCGAACTCGTTCACCCGGTCTTGCACATTCCGCTTTTGCTCGGGGACATAATCCTCGCGGGAGTTCACTGTCCTCCCGTGTGGAATTGCGAACAAATTCCCCCGACCCAAAACACCTGATGAATCGTGGAACCGCTGCTGCCGCCCACGTCTGTGCCGCCGCCAGGTGCGTGGATCCAACCGTTCACGAACGCTGCGCCGGTGACGCCGTGGATGTGGATCGGGAGCGATTCCAGGCGATACCATCGATTCAACGCGGGCACGAACATTTCATTTTCGTGAAAGACCCCGTTCGGCCCCTCGCCGCCCCAAACGAAGAAGCAACCGTCCACTGCGATGCCGTTGACGCCGCCGCGGGTCGTCGGCATCGGTGCCTGCGTGCTCCAGAGTCCGGTGGCGGGATCATAAACTTCGAGCACGTTTGTCATGGTACTCGTGAATCCAGCCCCGAGGCGACCGCCGGCCACGTAAACCTTCCCGTCGATGGCGGCGGCGGCGATGTGGTTGCGGGGGGTAGGCATGTTGGTCAGCGTGGTCCACTGGTTGTTGACCGTATCGTAAACGGCGAAGTCCTGTCCGCGCGGCGGACGTCCGCCAGCCACGTAAATCAGATTCCCGATCACCGCGGCGGCGCCGGCGCTGCGGGCTGTGGGCATGGTTGCCTTGGGAGACCAGTTGGTCGTGGACGGATCGAATTCGAAGACATTGTTCACAAAGCTGGTGTTGCCGGAATCGGTCTGGCCGCCGATCACGTAAAGCTTGGCATTGACCCCTGCCGCCATTTCGTGGTTCAGCGCGATTGGCAGCGGAGTCGTCAGCGCCCAGCGGTCCTGCACCGGGTCATAGACCTGCACCGTTGGCACGGTGAAACGCGAGGAGGGATAACCGCCAATGACGTAGATTTTCCCGTTCAACTCAGCAACGGCCATCTCGGAGTTTGCTGCGAGAAGATCGCTCCGCGTGCCCCATCGGCTGATCGTGCGATAGAATCCGTGCGTGTTGCTTGGCGTTGCGGCAAAAGGATTGGGCGCTTCCAGCACGTCCTGCCACGGGCCTTGCGGAACGGTCGCAGATTGAAGCGTCCCCGAGCCGGTCCACGATACAATGACATTCCCGGTGTTCCTGAAGATGGCGAGCGTAGCGTCAGTAGTCTGGCCGAACGCTGTTTGGATGACCGATGTCAAAATACCTCCCGCCAGCGCCAGGCACACCTGCGTTTGACGTGGCTTTTTCATGATTGCAGCCCGGCCGCACTGCCTGTGGTCCCCTCGTAGTCTCTCGCCGGGGGAGGTCACTTTAGGAGAACTCAATACGTTTTCAAACCAATCATTCAAGCCGCAAGCTCAAGTTCGCAAGCGAACGTCACTTGATCTCCCGCTGGAGTTTCGGGACGACTTCGCGCCCATCCCAAAGCTTCACGGTCCCTTTCCAATCCCCTGTCGCCAGCATTCGGCCATCCCGGCTGATGGCAAGACCGTAAATCCAATCATCATGCGCGGCCCATGAATGGAGGATCTGGTCACTGTCCGCATCGATGACACGAACGATCCCTTCCTTGCCGGCCGAATAGAGTCTTGAGCCATCCGCATTATAAGCGACCGCAAACACGGGACCTTCGTGACCGCGGACAATGCGCACCATGCGTCCAATCGCCGGTTGCCACACCCGCACCGTCTTGTCCTGGCTGCCGGTCGCGCAGTAAAGCGACACCGGTTGTCCCTCGACAAAGGTTTGTGGACGAAACGTCAGGCAATGCACGATATCGGTATGGTGACTGAACGACCGACGCAATTTGCCCGTGGCCGCTTCCCAGACCTTGACAGAACGGTCCGCGCTCGCGGTCACCAACAATTCGTTGTCCGGGCTGAACGCCACTGCCAACACGGGGCCAGAGTGCCCCTCGATGCGATACGCGGGTGTCTTCGCTGGCCAACTGAAAACGTGAACCAGACTGTCGGCCCCCGTGCTGGCAAGCAGAGTCGCGGCGGGATTGAAGGCCGCCGCAGTCGCCACGTCAGCGTGGTTGGTCAGATGACCTACGACTTTGCGGTTCGGCCAATCCAGAAGAATCACTCCGCCGCCCACACCCGGCGTTCCGCCGCTCACTGCCAGTGTGGTTGCATCCGTGCTGAACGCAAAGGCGCTGATTTTGGGAAATTCACACGGGATGTGCTGTTCGAGTTTTCCAGTATCAACGGAATGAACGCGGATTTCGCCATGAGCGCCCACGAGCAGTTGGGTTCCTCTGGGGCTGAACGCGAGCGCGGCGGCAGGGACACGGGACTCAGCGCCGGTCACGAGCGAATTTGCCAACAGAGAGACTCCGAAAACCAGCGCGAGCGCCTTCACGTCAACTCGCGAATGAAGCTGCCCTCCGAAAGAATCTTCAACGGACGGCCGCCTGGAGCCGAGTATTCCTTCTCCGGATCAACACCCAGGAGCTTCAAAATGGTGAACGCCACGTCTTCCGGTCGAACGGGACGTTCCGCGGGTGTTTCGCCATAGGCATCCGTGGCACCGATCAATTGCCCCCCACGAACCCCGGCGCCCGCAAAAAGGACAAAACCGGCCCGTGGCCAGTGGTCGCGACCGCCCGCGGCATTGATTTTCGGGGTGCGCCCGAACTCGCCCATCATCACGACCAGCGTCGTGTCCAGCAGTCCGCGCTCCTTGAGGTCGGCGATCAACGCGGAATAGCCGAGGTCCAATGCCGGCAACTTGCCGCTGCCGGGAAAGAAGGCATCGGGCATCGCCTTGAAAATCTGCTGGTGCATGTCCCATCCGTTGTCCACCACGGTGACGAACCGCGAACCGGCCTCCACCAACCGCCGTGCCAGCAGGCAACCGGTCCCCACGCGACGCCAGCCGTAGCGTTCGCGCACCTTCTGCGGCTCCTGACTCAGGTCGAACGCGCCTTTCGCTGCGGGCGACGTCAACAAGCGATACGCCTGTTCGTAAAACGCGTCGCGGCTCGCCGTGGCCGGACTCTGTTCAACGTTTCGGGCAAAATCGTCGAGCGTCTGCTGCATGGACCGCCGGCGGTCCACTCGCGCAAAACCGACGCTTTCCGGCGGATCCAGGTCGCGAACCTTGTAATCCGGTTTCGATGGATCGCCCCCGACGGCAAACGGCGAGAATGCGCCCGGCAGATAACCTGATCCGCCTGCAACCACAGACTCAGGAATCGCGATGTACGGTGGAAGCGCGCGAGCAACACCGGTCTCCTTCGCGACAATGCTTCCGAGGCTTGGATACTGTACGGCCGGCGTTGGCCGGTGTCCGGTGAGCAGGTAATGACTGCCGGTGTCATGGTTGCCGAGTTCATGCGTCAACGAACGGATCAACGCGACCTCGCGCATGATCTTTCCCGTGCGCGGCAGGTGTTCGCAAATCTGAATGCCGTCCACGCTGGTGGAAATCGGCTTGAACTCGCCACGCACCTCGACAGGCGCATCCGGCTTGGGATCGAAAGTCTCGAGGTGGCTCGGCCCGCCGTCGAGCCAGATGAGGATGCACGAAAGGTCGCGCTTCGTCCGCGGAGTTTCGGCCAGCGCCTGAAAACGAAACAGATCCGCCAGGCTCAGTCCCAGACACGACAACGCGCCGAGATGAAGAAAGTCCCGGCGCGAGACGCCGTCACAACGTAAGCAATGCGCGCGGGATTCAGCGCTCATGGGCAGCCTTCCATTCGCTCTTGCGCACGCATTGGGAGCATGAACCGGTTCGAATCCCCTCACCCTCTCCCCCATTGGGGAAGAGTGACGGGGCGAAACGGGTGCTTCGGTTCATGGTCACAGTCTATTGCTTCAATGGTTGAATGCAAACTCGCGGCTGTTCAACAACGCCCAGAACAAATCTTCCAACACCTCTGGCTTTGAATTGGCCTTCGACAACATGTCCTCCCACCGGCTCAACTCCGTGGAATCCGGGGGCCGGCTGACCGAGCGCAGGTAAAGCTCTGCAATGAACTCACGATCTGAGCGT
>DATEKZ010000502.1:0-2627 GCA_035277185.1 Verrucomicrobiia bacterium | reverse complement strand
ATCGGATCCGTTGGCCGCCATCTTCTCTCTTCCAATGACTGCACGGGCTGCGCGGTCTGCTTTACCTGATTCGTTTCTTGTGCCGCGAGCACGGTGGCGTTCAGGCAAAGGGCGGACGACGCCCCAAAGATTGCTTTAAATTTCATGATTTCTCCTGATTGAGCGCGAACGGAACACGTCCGCGCGACGGGTTAACGACAAAACGAACAACCAACGACAACTCAGGAGAGGAATACAGGCGGGGCGCGGCCCGGATCTAAACGACGATCGATTCGTTCCGGCAGCGGGGATTCGTCCAGGGACTCGAGCCGAACCGGTGCCGCCGGCACGACGGGGAAAACCGGCGGCGGGTCTTCGGCCAGCACTTGCCCGTGGGCAAACAGGCAAAGAGCGCAATGATGATCGTCAGCAGAGCGGTCGAGGTCGTGTGAATGCCGATGCCAGGAACTCGACGCCAGGCTGGCGCTCCACACCACCAGCGCGATCAACAGGCCGGTCAACCCGATCTTTGCCACGCGGGCGGCGCGTTGGATGGAAGCTCTGATCGGCACAGCGCCATCCATCAAACAGCAGTCGCCTGAGAAGGCAAGCCTTGTCTCACCGCAGCGTCGCGCGAACGCCCGGACATAATTATGAAAAGCGGCGCGCATAGACGCTCTCGAATCTTTGTTATTCAAAACCGGGTGGAATCGACGGAACTCGTTGTCTCATCGGACGGTTGCGATCATTTCCGCATTTTGAAGTTTCACCTAAAGGCGCCGTCGAATCGGACAATATGAAAAAGATACTGCTGCTCGGAATCGTAGCGACCACGGTCGCTTTCACATCCACCACCGCCCGTGCAGGCGACGTGGGAGTCCACGTCCGCATCGGGTTTCCCCTGCCGCGAATCCTGCTGCCACCGCCCCCACGGGCGATCGTAGTGGCGCCACCCTCGGTTTATTACCCGGGTCCGCGTCAGGTGCATTGCGCGCCGCCCGTTGTGTATCATCGGTGCGACCATCGATGCTATCATAGCCATGTTCGCCATGGATGGGACCGCCGACATGACCGGCATTACCACCATCACGGCCGCGGTCACCGGGGTCACTGACCTGGGTTGGCCGGCGCCGGGTCAGCGTTTCCAACCTTGACCCGGCGCCCACGCGTGCCTAAGCAGTGCGGATGAAGTTTTGCCTGTTTGGCATTTCCGGCATCGCGTTGGGCAAACACAACATCAGGGACCCACGCCTCGACCAGGTGGACAAACTGGTCGAGGCCCAGAAAAAGACTTATGCCCAGGCGGACGTGACGGAAGAGAAGGAGATGCTCACCTGCGACGCCATCCTCACGACCCGCGCCGCTCTCAGCGACCTCTTGATGAAGGACCTCGAGGCGGTCGAGACGCGTCTCAGTCGCGCTCCTGGCGAAGAGGAAAAAGTCGTCCTGCAGAAGCTTGCCGACGGGTTGATGAGCGAGAAACCTCTCTCGTCAGTCGGCCTTGCGCCGGACGAACTCAAATCCATTTCCGCGCATAATTTCTATTCCAACAGGCCCGTGGTGGTGGCGGAGGAAGCCGAACTGGCCGCGCCGGACGCGCTCCTGGTCCGGGCGTTCAGGGAGGGCGGTTCTCTCAGTTTCCTGACCGTGGGCGGAAAGGAAAACCGCGCGTGGCCTATCCGCGCCGGTCTGACCGCATGGGAAGCCGCCGGGACGATCCATACCGACATCCAGAAGGGCTTTATCCGCGCCGAGGTCATCGGCTTTGCGGATCTCATCGAGGCCGGCGGAGAGACTCAGGCCAAACGCGCCGGCAAACAGCGCCTCGAACTGAAGACTTACGTCATGCAGGACTTCGACGTGGTGAATTTTCGATTTAACAAATAGCTTGCAACGCTCGCCGCTCAGTTGGTGTCTGGCATTTGGCGCCGTGTGCTTCCACGCCATCGGCGCCGACCAGGCTCAATGGGGCCAGGCTTGGTCGCGCAACATGGTGTCGAGCGAGAAGCGATTGGCCGATTCGTTTGACCCGAAGACGGGGAGAAATATCAAGTGGTCGGCCCAACTCGGCACCGAGACGCATTCCACGCCGGTCGTCGCCGGGGGCCGGGTGTATATCGGCACCAACAATGGCACACCGCGCGACCCGCAGCATCAGGGCGATCGCGGAGTGTTGATGTGTTTTGATGAAAAGACCGGGAAATTCCTCTGGCAACTCGTCGTGCCCAAGCGCGAGGAGGATCCTTACTTCGACTGGCCGAAGTGCGGAATTTCCTCGCCGGCCACGATCGAAGGCGACCGCGTTTATCTCGTCAGCAATCGCGGCGAGGTGATGTGTCTGGACGCGCGCGGCATGGCCAACGGGAACGACGGTCCGTTCAAGGACGAAGGCGCGCACATGACGCCCCCAACGAACTCCGGCGCTCCTCCGAGGCCCGTTGCCGGCGCGGACATCAAACCCCGATCGTGGCAGCCGGGCATCGATGGTGCCGCGATCGCGACCGGTCCACTCGACGCGGACATCATTTGGCTTTTCGATCTGGCATCGGCCGCGCGTATCTGGCCGAACGACGGCGCGCACAGTTCGATTCTCATTCATGGCCACTATCTCTACCTCAACACCGGAACGGGCGTGGACAACACGCACA
>DATEKZ010000501.1:0-7787 GCA_035277185.1 Verrucomicrobiia bacterium | reverse complement strand
TGGAAAGGCGATTTCCGTGTCGGCCCTGGAACATTCGTACGAAGCCAGATCGCATTTCCAGGTCGTCTCATTCACTTTGAACGCGACCGCCCTGGCATCGTCAACGAACGCGATACTGTTGAAGGGCAGTTTTTCCCCGGTGTGTTCTGTGCCCGACGCCCGGGAGAGGGCGGCAGCCAGCTTCGCATGATCGAACGCAGGTTGGCGAGCGCCACGCTCGGCATCCACCAGGACAAACTCCTTCGCGCCGCCGCGCAGGTCGTTGCGATACCAGAAGCGCGTGTTTTCGTGAAACCAGTGCGGTGTGACACGATCCCTGTACACCCCCCGCGGACCCGCGTCCCGCCGCGGCGCCCCCTGGGGAGACTCTTCGGGCGCCCCAACCGTCAGGGCATCTTCCTCCCACGAACCGTCGGCAAGAAGCGGCGTGGATGACAGGTCAGGTCCGCCGGCTTTCGATGAAATGGTCGCGGCCAGAATGCCGGGCGCGAGAAACAGTGCGGCGAATCCTCCAATTGAACCTCGGAACAGACGTTTAGGCGTTTCAGTGCGCATTTCGAACTCCAGAATTATTGAGTGGCGCGTTGTTCGTGGTTGCGGTCGAACCCGGGGCGGGTTGTGATGAATCAGGTTGGTCTGCGTCCGCGCGGCGACCACGGCCTCGTGGTTCCGCCTTTGTGATTTCGATCCGCCCGCCGTAAAAATCGTCCATGAGAGCGTAGGCTTCCGGGTCGTATTTTCTGAGGCCCTCGGGGCCGTTCTCCGGTTTCGGGCCGGTCATATGCATGTCGCCGTGCGTTCCGAAATACCACATCGTCAGTTCGGCGAAAAACTCGTCGGGGCTGGACCCCGCGTAGGATTTCAGCCAAAGCCCCTTCGCGAGTGAACGTTTGTGTTGTTCGTCAAACCTGGCGCGCACCTCCCGCTGGATTCCGTTGTTGCGAACGTTATGGGCGAATTCATGCAGACAGATGTCGCGTCCTCGGTACCGGTCTTTCTCCAGTTTGAGGAGGTTTTCTTCGCCACACGAAGTCAGCCGCCCGCCCATGCCGCGGGTCCGCTGATCGCGCGTCAGACCGTTGTATTCGGGCCGCGGCACGCCCTTGTCGTGGCGCCATTCCGGGAGGTCGGTCGTGACCTGGTCGCGTCCGATGATGTGCAATGCGGCCCCGGCTGCCACCAGATTGGAAATCACCATCGGCTGCCTCGTGAGCAGATTGGTGAACATTAACGACAAACGATCCCAGGCCGCATGCAATGCCTCGTCCGCCACGACGTTGTGCGCCTTGATGGGAATGCCGTGAAAGTCCAGGCGCTTGGAGAAGAAATCTTTTTCCGGCGGGTCGATAGGAAGGATTTTGAGTTGGGCACTTTGCAAAGGTTGCTCGTGGGAAAGGTTAGCCAAAGAAAGCCTCTCACCCCTCACCCCGGCCCTCTCCCCGTTGAGGGGAGAGGGAGTCGCGTCGGACGGGCGTGGAGATTCGGGAGCGCGCTGCCGCGTGCGCGCGTCTTCATCCTGCCGATTGGAAATCGGCGACACGGCAGACTGCACGCCTGCGCTACGGCGTTTCAGTTCCTCTTCGGAAACGGGTGGGAATTTCTGCACCACGCCGCCCTGGCCCACGAGCTTCTCGATGTCGTCCAGTTCCGACGGTAAAAAGTCCGTGAAGTTCTCCACGCCGGTTTCCGTCACCACCACCACGTCTTCGTAGCGGAGGTAAAGCTTCTCGTCGGGCATGCGGAGTTGCGGGTCCACGGAGAAGACCTGGCCAGGCTTGAGCGCGTCACGGCTGTAACCGCCCACGTCATGCACCGCCATGCCGACCGTGTGCGAAAACACTCCGCCGCCGCGCTCGACCAGATTCCGCGCCCCGCGTTCGTATTCGGGCTTTGAGAATTTCGTCCGCGCGAAGACCGGCTCCATCGCTTCCTTCGCTTCGTCCATGATTTGTTTCGTCGTCACGCCAGGGCGGATGCGCTTGAGAATCGCGTTGCGATATTCGAGGACGAACTGGAGCAACTCGCGCTGCCACGGGCTGAACTTCCCGTTCACCGGCCACATGCGCCCGATGTCGCTGACGTAACAGCCGAAGTCGGGCGCGTAATCCATCAGGACCAGGTCGCTGTCCTTGAGGGCGGCGTTATTGCGGTAGTAGTGCATGTTCCAGATGTTGCTCGTACCCGAGGCGACGATGGCGCGGTAGCCGTCGAGGCGCGCGCCATTCACCTGAAAGACGTAGCGGGCAGCCGCTTCGAGCTGATATTCGAACACGCCGGGCCTGGTGCTCTTCATCGCTTCCATCAGGCCGAGTCCGGCCAGTTGCGACGCGCGTCGGATGAGGGCGATTTCCCGCGCGCTCTTGATGCCGCGCGCGCCGTCGAGAATTGGCGTCAGGTCGCCCATCTCCGCGCGCGGGAAGCGCGAGCGCAGCAGGCCGATGAAGTGGGCCTCGCGCGACGGGCGTCCATCCCAATAATCCGAGGCGATGGCGGCGCTGGCGTTCTGCAGCTCGCCGCGGCTCTGGGCGTATCCCTCCGCCGGCGCAAACGGCGTGTAAAGGACCGGTCCGGTCCCGCGCAGCAAATTCCCTGGCGCCGACTCGCGCAGCAGATTGCGCATCCATTCGCCGCTCATCGACTCCGTGCTGGCGACCTCATCCACACCGACGAGTTGTTTGGCGAGATCCGCATCATCCGCGGAGAGGATTCTGCCCTCGGCCGCTTCGAGACGCGCGTTTCGCGGCGGCAGGAACAACGTCACCTTCCGGCTTCGTCCGTCCAGCACGAGATAGGAGTGAGGCGTGTCAACGCCACACAGGTAATAGAACTCGTTGTTCTGGCGCGGGAAGATGTACCCGTTGACCTGCGGCATCCCTTGCACGATGGCAACGGCCCGGTCGCCAATGCCGGCGAAGACTTTTTCCCAGCGGGCCTTGAATTCTTCGGGCGGAAAATCCTTTTGATAGTGCGGGACGCTCTGGGCGCGCCACGCCGGGCAAATCAAGAACCACATCAACAGCACCGCCCGAACCGCACTCGCATTGTGGCTGGCCTCGGAGCAGTTCATGCGTCACGGCGCCCTTCCCGCCTCAGGGATGTGGCTGCGCCAGGTATTCGAGCAACGCCTTCAAATCGTCCGGCGGCAGCGCCTCAAAACCCGTGGGCATGATCGAGAGTTGCGAGGCGTCCAGGCTCGCGATGTCCTTGCGCTGCACGACGTGCTTCTGCGCTGTCGTGTCGAGAATCTCGACCGTGGTCTGTGTCTCGGCTTCCAGGCGACCGGAGAACGTCTCGCCGCCTTTGGTGGTCACGTTCCAGAGGCGGTAGTTCGCTTCGACGGAGCGGTTCGGGTCGAGGATCTCCATGAGGATGTCGCTGCGATCGCGCGCGGCGATGCCGGTCAGTTCGGGACCGACCTTGCCGCCTTGCCCGTCAAAGACGTGGCAAACGGCGCAACTCGCGGTGAAGACCTCCTTGCCGCGAGCCGGGTTGCCCTTCTCCTTGGCCAGGGGCAGCAGCTTCTTCACGACTTCTTCGCGGTCGGCGGAGATGCCGGCGTTGATTTCCGCCATGCGCTCCGCGCGGCGGGCCACGCCGCGATTCGGGCTCTGCTTCAACTGCGACCAATGCTCCGGCGCAAGGTCGCCCTTGTTGATTTTATCCCTCTGAATGGCGTCGAGCAACGTCATGGCCCATTCGCCGCGGCGCAGGAGCACGGCGATGGCGGCGCGCTGCACCGTCGGCGTGAACTGTGCCCAATGTCCGGTGACGACACCCGCCGTGTTCGTATTCCTGCTCTCGCCCAGCGCATTGACCAATCCCAGCGCCAGCGTGGGCGGAGTGAGGCGGTTCACTTGCTTCAGAATGGTCTCGGCGACCTCCCGATGGTCTTCCAGGCCAATCCAGCGTTTCGCGGCGGCGGCGCGCTTGTCATCGGCCAGCGACGCGTCGGTGACCTGCTGGCGGAGCGATTCAATGATGGCGGCGACGCTCGTGCCGAACAAATCGGGCTGATTCCACCGTTGCGCCAGCGAGAGCAGGCGGTCGCGCGCGGATTCAGGCAGCGCTTCCATGAGATTCGCCAGCGTGCGCTTGTCGTCCGCGGCGAGCGAAGGCGACTTGTCCGCCGGCCAGCCGGACATCAAACCATCGAGCACCGCCGTGGCCACGCCCGGTGAAGCGCCCTTGAGGGCGGCGAGCGTGGGCACGATGCTGTCCACCGGACCGCGCTGCGCGTAATGCGTCGTGACAAGGCGGACGACGCGGCCCACTTCGCCGGCCAGTTCCGATCCGGCCGCGGGCGTGAGTTCGATGTCATCGAACCACGCGGCGCCCGTCGCGCGCCCCCAACCGCCGAACAGGCAGTTGATGGTTACTTCGCGCATCTGGCCGGAGTTGAAGTTGAGTTGCACCTGGGTCCAATCGTTGTCGCCGCCGAGCGCCTTGGTGCCGCCGCGAACGGGGTCTTGCAGCTCGTGGATGTTGAGCATCGCGCCGTTCGCGCGACCGAGCTTCTGGACTTTCTCGGTCTTGATCCAGCCGGTGAGCTTGTAATCCGTGCGCGGCTTGATGGGTACCTGCACGGCCCAGCTCACGTCGCCACCGTTCGTCGAGGAAATCTTTGCGCTACGGCCGCCGGAGTGGCCGATGTCGGCGAGCGTGAGGTCGCCGCGTCCGCTGTGGGTGGAGGCGCGCCAGCCCGTGGGTTTGCCATCGCTGACTTGTTCGAACGAGGAATTGGGAATCAGGTTGGCCGGAGAATCGGAAGGAGAACTTGATGGCAGTAGCGAATTCTCACCCCTCACCCCGGCCCTCTCCCCGTTGAGGGGAGAGGGGGCGCGGCGAGCGGCTTCTGATTTTTGGGCGCCTCCGGCCGCGTCCGGTGCGTTTGGTTTCGCGGAAGACTCAGGAACGCGGGCGCGCGCTGACGACTCGCCACGTGCGTTCTGCGCGTCTCCCTCTCCCCTCAACGGGGAGAGGGCTGGGGTGAGGGGTGAAGTCGCGTCCGCACGCTCCGGCTTAAATGAAGCAAGAACCGCCTTCAGGAAACCGGCGTCGTTGCGCGCGGCGGCCGCGGTGGCGGCGTCGGGAATCCAGCGGTCGTCCGAATTCTCCGGTTTCTGCAGCATGGCCAGCGTCGCGGCGCCGGCGGCATCACTGGCAGGCATCTCGGAGAGCGCGAGCAACGCGGCCATCCGCGCCTGAGCATCCGGGTCGTCGAGCAGCTTGGCGGCGAGCAACGCGTCACGTCCCGCATCGCCGCGGGGCAGGACCATTGCAGCGGCGCGGCGCACGGCCGCGGACGGATGTTTCAAGGCGTTGACCGCGGCGTCAGAGGCCTTGGCGTTCGCGCCGTCCAGCGCGCCGAGTCCTTCCAGCGTCCAGAGCGCGTGAATAGCGGCAGTGTTCAAACCGATTTCATCCACTTTCGTGTCGCGGGCGAGTTCGCACAACGCCGGCACGACGTCTTTTTGCCCGCGCGTCACGAGCAGCCGTTGCGCGTTCATTCGCCAGAGCAGGTTGTCGTTTTTCAGAGCAGCGACGAGTTGTTGCGGCGTGGCCTGGCTCAAGTTGATCTGCCCCCTCTCCCCCGCTGAGGGAGAGGGACGGGGTGAGGGGGATCTCGCCGCAGTGGCGCTCTCCGGTCGATAAGCGACTCGATAAATGCGTCCGTGCTCCTTGTCGCGGAGCGGAGTTTCGTAAGCCGCGCCTTTGCCGGTGCGGAAACCGCGCGGTGTCGGGTTGTGTTGAATGATGTAGTTGTACCAGTCCACCACCCAGAGTGCGCCATCGGGTCCGACTTCCGCGTAGATGGGCGAGGTCCATTCGTCGTCGCTGGCAGCGAAGTTGCGCGCGTTGTGCGCGGTGAAGTCGGCGCCACGCCGTTCGAGGAGGAAGAGTCCGAGGAGATGACCGGTTGGCTCGGCAACGAACTGCGCCCGGTTCCAAAATTCCCGGGGAAACTGGCGGGCCGTGTAGATCGCGCTCCCCGAACCCGCGGTATAGCGTCCATGAAAGTCCACCTGCCGAATCTTCCCCGTGAGCGGATAAAAGCGCTGGCTGTCTGCGATGGTTTCGAGCCGGCTCGCCGACCACCCATTGACCGCCTCGTAATAGCGGTTCGGAATCGGCATATACATGCTCGCGTTGCCGTTCGCGGTGGAGCCGATGACGATGTTGTCCTCGGTCAGGCCGAGGCCCCACGTGTTGTTATTGCTCGAACGAACAAACTCCAGTTTCGATCCGTCGGGCTTGAAGCGAAAGATGCCCTGTCCGAAGCGAATCTCCTTGCCGCCAACCGTGCCGCGGAATCCCGAATAACCGACCGTGCCCCAAACCCAGTTGTCGAAACCGTAGCGCAGGTTGCTCGCCGTGGCGTGCGTGTCGCCCATGCCCCAGCCGCTGAAGAGCACCCTGCGTTCATCGGATTTGTCGTCACCGTTGGTGTCCTTGAAGAACTCGGTCTTGCCGGAGTGAATGACGATGACGCCACCATTGGCGAAGACGAAACCCGTCGGAATACTCAATTGCTCGACGAAGACCGTGAACTTGTCCGCGCGTCCATCGCCGTTCGTGTCCTCGCAAATCTTGAGCCGGTCGCGGCCCTGGCCTTGCGGTTGGAGTTCATTCGGATAGTCCACCGACTCTGCAATCCAGAGACGACCGCGTTCGTCCCAGGCCAGCCAGAGCGGTTTGATGATCTCCGGTTCAGACGCGAAGAGGCTCACCTCGAACTCCGGAAACGTCGCCAGATGCTTCATCGACTCAGCCGGGTCGAGCGGTTTCTGCATCGTGCGGATGGGCTCGCCTTGCGTGCCCCACTGCGCGTTTGGCGTGTAGTTGGGCAGGGGCCCGGCAGACTCGGCGTATTCAAACGGCTTCAACCCGGTGCGCGGCTTGAGTTGTGTCGGCGAATTGGCCGATGCCCAGCGAATGCCGTTCTCCACCAGCGCGTGGAAACCGGTGTTCGACCAGGTGCGCTGGTCGTGTCCCCAGGCCGTATAAAACACGCGCCCTTTCCCATGGTCGCGCACCCACGTCCACGGTTCGGCGCCCTTCTCATCGCGGCGTTCGGCGAGCACGATACGATTCGTATTGTGCTTTGCGTGGACGTAGGTCTCGTCCCAACTCTCGATGGACGTCAGTCCTTTCATTACCGGATGCTCGGCATTGACGACGGTTTCCTTGAATACACCCGTGCCGTGACTCTTGAACTGCGCGCCGACCAGTTCGATGTATTTCGGCGAATTGAGGAAGCAATAGGAGGCGCAGTGCAGGGGCACAAACCCGCCGCCTGCCGCGACGAAATCGAGCATCGCCTTCTCCTGCTCCGGCGAGATGCGCGTGGTGTTCGCAAAGACGGTCAGACAATCAAAGCCGGCGAGCTTCGCCGGATTCAGGTCATCCATGTTGTCGGTGTAAACCAGTTCGATGCCTTTGGGTGCCAGCACCGGCTGCAATTGCTTGAAGCGATCGGCCGGCCGATGATGGCCGTTGTCGCCAAGGAAGAGGACGCGCAGAGGGCGTGGCTCGACGCCGCTTGATTCGGCGCCCGCGGCGGGAAAGTTGAAAGCAAGGGCCAGCGCGCAAATCGAAGCCACGCGGGACAGTTGAAGGGAGGTCTTTGTCATACACATTTCGCCTGCCTGCAGTTACACCGTTTAGATCGAACCTTCGAACCTCGTGAGTCCCGCCCTCCGGCAAGCGGAAGCCTCTCAGGGGAGAGGCGACCGGCCGATCGGGGGGAAACGGTCGGGTGATCCTTACCAGTAAATTCCCGGCGAACC
>DATEKZ010000500.1:0-2962 GCA_035277185.1 Verrucomicrobiia bacterium | reverse complement strand
CGTCATACCGAACCTGGGCGTCGGGAACGACCGAATCACGCTGCTGGTGAAAGAGCGTAGGGAACAGGAGGAATTCAGCATGTTCGGGCTTGAAGCCCCCGCGCCTCTCGGTGATTCCGCCTTTGCGCAGAATGATGATCTGTTCACCACGCCCGAGGGCATCCACGACAATCGCCCATTCTTTGAAAGCAACGCGCACAAACGGAAGATAGTCGATTGAGAGACAGGAGTCGAGAGTGCGATCGTGGCGTGTCTCCTGGAGCGCGCGACGTCCCGGCGCGCAGCAGGTTCGGCCCCGGATCAGTTTGGAAGAATCGCAACTCCTCGACGGCTCTGTTGGCGCTGCGAGCGGAGACCGCTCGCGCTCCGGTACGCGCCGGGTCAGTGCGGACTTGCCACTACCAGCGCCTTCCCCTACCCTCCGGCCAACCAACCTATGAACACCGCAACCCGCTTCAAACTTTTCCTCATGATGGTCCTGGAGTTTTTCATCTGGGGCGCGTGGCTTCCTCTGATCTTCGGCTATCTCCCGAGCCTCGGCTTTTCGCCGGCCGAGCAGTCGTGGATCCTGAACGCTTTCCCCATCGCGGCCATCGTAGGCATGTTTTTCAGCAACCAGTTCGCCGACCGCAATTTTGCCGCAGAAAAGTTTCTGGCGGTCAGCCATTTAATTGGAGGAGTCGCGATCCTCTCGCTCGCCTGGGTGACAAGTTTCTGGCCGTTTTTCCTGCTGATGTTCGTTCACTGCCTCCTCTACGTTCCGACGATCTCAATCACGAACTCAATTGCTTTCACTCACATGAAGGACGCGCAAAAGGAATTCGGCATCGTGAGGATGGGAGGGACCATCGGTTGGATCCTCGCCGCGTGGCCGTTCACGTTCATTCTCGTGGATTGGGCCAAGGTCAACGAGGCCAATCCACAGGGACTGGTCAACTGGCTCGGCACCGTGTTGGGGTCCGGTCTCACCGGCGAGGCGTTGCAGAAAGGAACCACCTGGACATTCATCGTCGCCGGCGGAGCGTCCTTGCTCCTGGCCGCTTTCAGTCTGGCGCTGCCGCACACCCCGCCGAAGAAGGCCGCTTCGGGCTCGGAGAAACTCGCGTGGCTGGAGGCGATGCGCCTGTTGCGACATCCGTTCGTGTTCGTGCTGTGGCTGGTAACCTTTCTGGATGCTTTCGTGCACAACTGCTACTTCAACTGGACGGGTACCTTCCTCGGCAGCAGCCAGGTGGGCGTTCCCGGCAACTGGATCATGCCGGTCATGAGTATTGGCCAGATCGCTGAAATCCTCACCATGTTCGTCCTCGGCGCGACCTTGAAACGCCTGGGCTGGAGAGCGACGATGATCGTCGGTATCCTCGGCCATGCGGCCCGGTTCGCGGTGTACGCGTTCTTCCCGCAGAACAAGGAAATGATCATCCTCGTCCAGGTGCTCCACGGCATTTGCTACGCCTTCTTCTTCGCCACGGTTTATATCTTCGTGGACGAATATTTCCCGAAGGACGCGCGGGCAAGTGCACAAGGGCTGTTCAATGTGATGATCCTTGGCATCGGCGCGCTCGTCGCCAACTCGGTCTGTCCTTACCTGCTCCAAAAGGTGTTCACGGAAGGCACCGTAACGAATTTCCGCGGCCTGTTCCTGGTGCCGATGAGCTTCGCGTTGTTTGCGGCTTTCCTGCTGTTCGCCTTCTTCCATCCCCCTAAAAAAGAGGCGATCAACGCGGACGGGGCGCCGGCTCCGGCACATTGATCAACGATTGAGGCGACACAGCCGATGAAAGCGAAGTTCGATCGGCGCAGTTTTCTGAAGCATTCGGTTGCGCTGATGGGAGGTCTGGCTCTGAACGCCAGACCAGGCTCGCCCCTGACCGCCGCTGAAGGCAAACAATTCCTGTTCAATATCTCCCTCGCCGAGTGGTCGCTCAACAAAGCCATTTTCGGAAAGAAGCTCGACCACCTGGATTTCCCGAAAGCAGCGAAGCAGGAACATGGCATCGACGCCATCGAACTGGTCAACCAGTTCTTCATGGACAAGGCGAAGGACCAGAAATACCTGACCGAGTTCAAGAAACGCGCCGACAGCGAGGGCGTTAAAATCCTGCTCACCATGTGCGACGACGAAGGCGAACTCGGCGACCCCGACGAAAAGGCCAGACTCAAAGCCGTTGAGAATCATTACAAGTGGGCCGAGGCCGCGAAATTCTTCGGCTGCCATTCCATTCGTGTAAACGCCTACTCGAAGGGAACGCCCGATGAACAGCGCGAGCGCGTGGCCGACGGATTGCGTCGTCTGGGTGAATTCGGCGCGAAACTCAGCCTTAAAGTCATCGTCGAAAACCACGGCGGCCTTTCGTCCCACGGCGACTGGATCGCTTCCGTGATAAAAAAGGTCGCTCTGCCGAACGTTGGGACCTTGCCCGATTTTGGCAACTTCGAAGACTACGACCGCTACAAGGCCGTGGCCGAGATGATGCCGTTTGCCAAAGCCGTCAGCGCCAAGTCGCACGACTTCGACGCGCAAGGCAACTGCGTCGAAACCGATTACCGCCGGATGCTGAAGATCGTCCTGGACGCGGGTTATCGCGGCTACTTCGGCGTTGAATACGAAGGCGACAAGATCGGCGAGCCGGAAGGAATTCGTCTGACGAAGAAGTTGCTGGAAAAAGTCCGGGACGAACTGTCGGCTGGGTACAAGGGTTGACCGGATCGGGCCTACTCCATCTCGGTGACGCGCACGCGTTTTCGCTCACGGCAGACTTCAACGCATTTGCGGAGTTCCTCGCGGAGTTCTTTCACCCCCCGGATCGCGGAGATCGTCAGCACCGGTGTCGAGGCGTCGTTGGTCGTGAGGATCAGGTGGCCAAGGCCGAGGCTCCGGAGGATGAACGGCTCGACGACGCTGATGTCGTTGACCCGGTACAACTCCAACTCGTCCGTGCGCCGGGTAAAGATTCCCTGC
>DATEKZ010000499.1:0-3045 GCA_035277185.1 Verrucomicrobiia bacterium | reverse complement strand
CTATGTTTCCGTGATGCTGTTCGAAGGCTGGGGATTGTTTCACGCAAACCGGGGCCGCGCCGCGCCGGCCGGCTGGGCATGGCGTTCGCATCCGTTTCATCCGAGCAACAATGTGAACGGCATCAGCATCGCCGCGCCAGGCAACGACAGCTCTGCACGCGTCCATGTCCTGGGCAATGAAGGGGTGAACAAACTTCAGGCCGCTTACATCCGCAAGGTGGTGGATACGGTGAACGAGTTCGACAACGTCCTTTACGAAGTCATCAACGAAGGTGGGCAGAAAGAGTGGGACTGGTGGGTCGTCACCACGATTCGCGAACACGAACGGACCAAACCCAGGCAACATCCCATCGGCATCACCGGACACGGCGCCGAGCGGCTCGACAGCATGTTGGCCAGTCCCGCTGACTGGATTTCGCCAGGCCGCGCCGATGGCTATGCCGACGATCCACCGGCCTGGAACACAAATAAAGTCAGTCTGCTGGACACGGATCACATCTGGGGCGTGGGCGGGAATGTCGCGTGGGTATGGAAAAGTTTTCTGCGCGGACACAATCCGCTCTTCATGGATCCTTACGACGGATCGGTCCTCGGCAAACCCGGCGACGAACGTTGGGAACCGATTCGCCGCGCGCTGGGTCATACGCGGCGATTTGCGGAACGAATGAACCTCGCGGCGATGACGCCGAACAACGAACTCGCGTCCACGGCTTATTGTCTGGCGAATCCCGGTCTGGAGTATTTGATTTATCAGCCCAAGGCGGGAGAAGTGTTTTCTGTGGAACTCAAGGCTGGGACGTATCGTTACGAGTGGTTTGATGCGGCCAAAGGCGCGGCCGCCGCGAACGGTCGCGCCGATTCAAAGGGAGGGGCGCAGCAGTTTAAGCCACCGTTTGATGGAGACGCGGTGCTGTACCTGAATCGAGCGACGAAATGAAAAAGGGCGAGGGCATGTCGCCCCAATTTTCAAACCGACTTCGGACCGCGGCTCGGCGAGCCGCAGCAGTCTTGATCCTCGAACAATCTCGTCTTTGCGGATGCAAATTAGCTGTCCCGCCCTGCTGCGGGTCACAGACCCGCGTTCCGTCTTTCAGGCAACACGCCCAATTCAGGTGGCTCGTGGTGGTATGGCTGTTCACCGCAACCGTGATATCGGCGGGCGACCCGCTTCACGTCAAACCGACCGAATCGCTTTCGAATTTGCGCGAGAGGCTTGCCAACGACACCAGCATCACGGAAGTGATCTTCGAGAAAGGCGTTTATTCCGGCGGCTTGCACGTCAGCGGACCGAAGGCAACGGATTTTTCGCAACGCTCGTTGGTTATCCGCGCCGCCGACGGGGCGAAGGTGGTTTTCGATGGCGCCAGGGTCGTGGAACAATTTCAGCCGCACGAGAAACTGCCCGGCGTGTTCCACCTGGATTACGAGCATCGCGGCGGCGAGTATCCCAAGCTTTGGGAACCGGGCACACGCATGCGTTACCGCCTCGTGGCTGACAGCGAGGCCGTGGCGCGGTTTCCCGCGACCTATACGGTGGAGGGACAACGGCTGCTCTTCCACACCAGCGACGGACAAACCCCGCGCCGCGGCGACGTGCTCATGAGCGCCGAGGACTGCGGCATTTTCATCAATCGGCCATACGTCACCGTGCGCGGTATCGCGTTTCAGAATTACCTGGCGCGGGACAAATACAGCACGGGAATTGATCTGCGCGTCGATCAGCTACACCAAGGCCATCGTCAACTACAGCGAATACAAGGGACAGGGGAAGCGCTACGTCAGCCTGGACGAATGGCGCGAGTTCTCCGGTCTGGACCGGCATACCATCTTTGCGGACCCGCTGTATCGAGACACCGCCGGTCGCGACTTCCGTCTGGACCCGAAGAGTCCCAACCGCGGGGCCGGCGCGGACGGTAAGTCCATCGGAGCGCTGGGAGATTGACCTGGCAGACAAAAGGAAGAACCCGGTGCTGAAGGCGGGAAAGCGTTGACACGAATTTCACGAATTGCTGCCAATTCAAATGCGCTGGAGGCGATACGGGAATTAGCAGGGGCGGAAGCAGATTCAACATGGGTCGCTATAGCTACGTAGGGTTTACACGGACAGCGGAATGAGATCGTAATGAAAAGCCACCTTTCTTTGCTCCTGTGCCTTTGGGCCGCGGCGTGCGTCCCGGCGGCAACGTTAGATGTCCCGCCGTGGTTTCCGAAAGCTCCACCTCTTCCCCCGTCAAAAGGCGAGGTAATTCGCGTCGCGACTGCGGACGAACTGCTCGCCGCGGTTGAGCGCGCTGAGCCGGGCAGAACGATCCTCCTGGCCGACGGCGATTACAAAGTCCCGCGGGTCATTGTCCTTCAACGAAAGAAGGATCTCTCGATCCGCAGTGCCAGCGCCGATCCGGCCAAGGTCACGCTCCGCGGCAAGGGTTGGGACAGCAACGCCCGGGGTGACGACATCCTGCACATCGGCAATTGCGACGGGGTCACCATTGCCGATCTGACGTTCGCGGATTGTCGTTCCTACGGGATCAAGGTCGAGGCCGAGAACGCACCGAGGAACATTCACATTTACAACTGCCGCTTTCGCGACATCGGCGTGCGCGCGATCAAAGGTTCGGCGGGTCGGGATCCCAATGTCCGCGCGATGAAAGGTTCCATCCGCTATTGTGCGTTCGAGAATACACGGGTTCCGCCGGCTGACTGGTTGTACGGCGGCAATTACATCTCCGCCATCGACATGATGGCCCTCGATGACTGGACCATCAGCGACAATGTGTTCCGGAACATCAAAGGCCACACCGGCGGCGGGCGTGCCGCGATCTTCATCTGGGTGCGCTCCCGGCAAATTGTGGTCGAACGAAATCTCATCATCGATTGCGACCGCGGTGTGGCCTTCGGCAATCCCGGCCAGTCCACGGCCGACACTGCCGGCGAGCGGCTCGTCTATGTCGCCGACGGAATCATTCGCAACAACTTCATCACCGGAGGACCGGATTGCGGGATCGAGCTTTGGCACGCGGAAGGGATCAAGGTTTTCAACAACAG
>DATEKZ010000498.1:0-2961 GCA_035277185.1 Verrucomicrobiia bacterium | reverse complement strand
CGTCCCAGATTTGCGCCACGCCCATCGCGCTGGTGTGCCTGGTGGACGAGGACCGTCTCTGGTTCAAATCAAAGGTCGGGTTGCAAACGTCCGAGATGGCGCGCGATCATTCCTTCTGCGCCCACGCCATCCTGCAGTCCGACCTGTTCGTGGTCGAAGACGCCGCCAAGGATGAACGGTTCGCCGCCAACCCGCTGGTCGCCGGACCGACGCATGTCCGCTTTTACGCCGGCATGCCGCTCATCACGCCTTCGGGCGGGCACGGCCTGGGAACGCTGTGCGTCATCGATCGGGAGCCCCGCAAGCTGACTCCGCAACTGGCTGAAGCGCTCCGCACGCTGAGCCACCAGGTTCTCACGCAGTTCGAATTGCGGCGCAACGTGATCGAGCTGAAGAATTCCGTCGCCAATCATTCACGGGCGGAGGAGGCGTTGCGCGAGGCCGAGGAAAAATACCGCAGCATCTTCGAGAACGTCATGGAGGGAATTTTTCAAACGACCCCGGACGGCCACTATCGCTCGGCCAATCCGATGCTGGCGCGCATCTACGGCTACCGTTCGCCCGACGAGCTCATTGCCGCGGTCAGCGACATCAATCATCAGATTTACGTCGGGCCGAGCCGCCGCGACGAATTCATCCGTCTCATCCAGAAGGACGGCGTGGTTTCGAAATTCGAATCTCAGGTCTATCGGAGGGACCGCAGCATCATCTGGATTTCCGAGAATGCCCGCGTGGTGCGCGATGCCGAAGGCCGTGTTCTGTATTACGAAGGCACCGTGGAAGACATCACGGAGCGCAAGCGGGCCGAGGAAGCGCTGCGGGATTCCGAAGTGCTCTACCACTCGCTCGTCGAGTGTCTGCCGCAAAACATTTTTCGCAAAGACACGCAGGGCCGCTTCACGTTTTGCAACACGCGGTTTTGCGCGACGGTGGGCAAAACCCCGGAACAAATCGTCGGCAAGACCGACTTTGATTTCTTTCCCGCCGAACTGGCCGCCAAATATCAGCAGGACGACCACCGGGTGATGGACACTCATGAGCCGTTTGAGACGGTGGAGGCGCACCAGAGGCCCGATCATGGCAAGATCTACGTTCAGGTGGTGAAGACACCCCTCTATGACGCGGTGGGCAACGTCATTGGCGTGCAGGGCGTCTTCTGGGACGTCACCGAGCGCAAAAAGATGGAGGAGGCGCTGGCCCACGAACGCGATCTCCTGCGCGCGCTGCTCGACAACATTCCCGACAACATCTACTTCAAGGACACCGGATCGCGGTTCCTGAAGATCGGCAAGTCGCTCGCGCGACACTTCGGCATCGAGAATCCCGAAGAAGCCGTCGGCAAGACCGACTTCGATTTTTTCTCCCGGGAGCACGCCCTGTCGGCGTACGAGGACGAACAGCTCATCATCCAGACCGGCCAGCCCATCATCGGCAAAACCGAAAAGGAATCGTGGCGCAATGGCCGCGAGACATGGGCGCTGACGACCAAGATGCCCTTTCGCAACAAGGACGGCGAGATCATCGGCACCTTCGGCGTCTCGAAGGACATCACCCAGCTGAAGGAAACGGAACGGGAACTGGCCAAGGCGCGCGACGCCGCCCTCGAATCGGCCCGCCTCAAATCCGCTTTCCTGGCCAACATGAGCCACGAAATCCGCACCCCGATGAACGGCATCCTCGGCATGACCGGCCTGTTGATGGACACCGACCTGTCGGAGGAACAGCGGGATTTCGCGGAAACGATCCGGGGCAGCGCCGACGCGCTGTTGACCATCATCAACGACATTCTGGATTTCTCAAAGATCGAGGCCGGCAAACTCTCGGTTGAAACCATCAATTTCGATCTCTGCGAAACGGTGGAGAGCACCGTGGAACTGCTGGCCGAGCGCGCGGAATCCAAGGGTCTGGAACTGGCGTCGCTGATTTACGATGACGTGCCGCGGTTCCTGCGCGGCGAGCCGGGCCGCATTCGCCAGGTCCTGACCAACCTGCTCGGCAACGCGATCAAATTCACCGAACGCGGCGAAGTCACCGTCAGCGTGACCAAAGAATCCGAATCCGAAAAGGACGTGACCGTTCGCTGTTCGGTCACCGACACGGGCATCGGCATTTCACGAGAGACGCAGGACCGGCTGTTCGAGGCGTTCACTCAGGCGGACACGTCACTGACCCGGAAATATGGCGGGACGGGGCTGGGTCTGGCGATCTCCAAACAATTGGTTGAGCTCATGGGCGGCCAGATCGGGATAGACAGTACGCCCGGTAAGGGCTCGATGTTCTGGTTCGCGCTGCGACTGGAGAAACAGCCACCGGGTTCGACCCATTACTATCGCCGGCCGAAGGCGGATCTGCACGACGTGCGAGTGCTCATCGTGGATGACAACGCCACCAACCGCCAGATTCTCATGCACCAGACCGGTTCCTGGAAAATGCGCAACGCCGCCGTGTCCGGCGGCGTGGAAGCCCTGGACCTGCTTCACCGCGAGGCCGCCGCGCGCGATCCGTTCGACCTGGTGATTCTGGACCTGCAGATGCCGGAAATGGACGGCCTGACGCTGGCCCAGACGATCCGCGCCGACGCGGGCCTCCAGCAGACGCAACTGGTGATGCTCACCTCTCTTGGATTGCGCCTGGACGCCGAGGCCTGGCGTTCGGCGGGCATCGACGCCTACCTGGTCAAGCCGGTCAAGCAATCCCGCCTGCACGACTGCCTGGCGGCGGTCGTGGCCGAGAAACGCGGCGGCGCCCCCGGTTACGGAGCCGAACAGACGCCGGGTTTCAAAGGCCGGGCCCGCGGCGTCACGCCGAAACAATTGCGCATCCTCATGGCCGAGGACAATGTGGTGAACCAGAAGGTCGCGCTGCGCCAATTAAAGAAACTTGGCTATAGCGCGGACGCGGTCTCGAACGGGGTCGAAGCGATCGAAGCCCTGAGGAAGATTCACTACAATGTCGTGTTGA
>DATEKZ010000497.1:0-5334 GCA_035277185.1 Verrucomicrobiia bacterium | reverse complement strand
GGTTACGATTTTTTCCTGCGCATGGGTCCGCTGGCGAATTCCGACGCGCTGCTGTTGAAAGGGCGCTCGCCGGAATGGAAGGAGTTCCTGGCGCACCCGACCTACGACGCGTTTTGGCGGGCGCGCAACATCCGTCCGCATCTCAAGGGCGTCCGCTGCGCGGTGATGACGGTCGGGGGATGGTACGACGCGGAGGACCTCTTCGGCCCGCTCGAGACGTATCGGTGGACCGAACGGCAGAATCCCGGCATCACCAACATCCTGGTGATGGGTCCATGGGCGCACGGGGCCTGGGGGCGCGGCGAAGGCGACAAGCTGGGCGACATCAATTTCCGCGCGAAGACATCGGCATTTTATCGCGAGAAGATCGAGCTGCCGTTCTTCCGGCATTTCCTCAAGGGCGACACCAATTACACGCCGACGGAGGCGCATGTATTCGAGACCGGCACGCATCAATGGCGGCGTTTCGACGCGTGGCCGCCGAAGCAGGCCGCGGCACGCACGCTCTATTTCCAGGGTAACGGCAAGCTCGCCTTCGATGCTCCCGGCGACGCCAAAGACGCGTTCGACGAGTACGTGAGCGATCCGGCCAAGCCGGTGCCATACACCATGGAGGTCACCACGAGCTACCCGCGGTCGTATCCGGTTCACGATCAACGTTTCGCGGCGTCGCGTCCGGACGTGCTGGTCTATGAAACCGAGCCGCTCGATGAAGACCTCACGTTCGCCGGCCCGTTGAAGGCCGCGTTGCACGTCTCGACGACCGGCACCGATTCCGATTGGGTGATCAAGCTGGTGGATGTCTATGCCGGTGACTTTCCCGATCCGAATCCGAACCCCGCGCACGTCGCGATGGGCGGTTACCAGCAGCTTGTGCGCGGCGACGTTTTTCGCGGGAAGTTTCGCAACAGCTTTGAGAAACCCGAGCCGTTCAAACCGGGCCAGGTGGCGAAGATCGAGTTCGAGATTCCCGACGTCTTCCACACGTTCCGCCGCGGCCATCGCGTGATGGTTCACGTTCAGAGTTCGTGGTTCCCGCTGGTCGATCGCAACCCGCAGACCTTCGTGAACATCCCGACTGCGAAACCGGAGGATTTTCGGAAGGCGACACAACGCGTTTATCGCTCGGGCAAGACGGCTTCGTCGCTGACGGTGCAGGTGCTGCCGGCAGGCGGGAAGTGACGCGACTCGAGCCACCGACGGGCGCATCTCAGTTTCTTGCAAGTGACCCGACCCGGGGTTCCCTCTCCCCGTTGAGGGGAGAGCGAAGCCACTGCGGCTGCACCGTTCGACTCAATTCCGTCTGTGTGTACCGCCGATGTAGCAATTATTACACATTATGCGCCACTCACGGCAGTCTGCGCTGCCCGCGGAGGCAACTCCTGAAATGGACTATGAATCGCTCGGGTTTCTGATAATCTCGCCGCCATGCATCGGGTCCCTTTACGAATGACGTGGTGCAACGCTTCCTTCGTGTTGTCGCTGTCGATGATGGCGAGTGCTTTGGGCGCCGAGTCGGACGGCGTGATGCCGTGGCGGCATGACCAGCCGCCGAACGAGCCTTACTCACCACAGGAAGCCATCCGCAAAATGTCGGTGCCGGATGGCTTTACCGTCGAACTCGTCGCGAGTGAACCGGACATCGTCAATCCCATCGCGCTGAGTTTCGATGATCGCGGCCGTATCTGGATTACCGAGAGCATCGAGTATCCGCGCAAACCGGCGGGAGTCGGCCGCGACCGGGTGAAAATCATCGAGGACACTGATGCGGATGGTCGCGCGGACAAAATTACGGTCTTTGCCGAAGGACTGAACATTCCCACGGGGGTGGCGATCGGCTATGGCGGCGTCTGGGTGCTCAACGCGCCGGACCTTCTGTTCCTGGGCGAGAAAGACGGCAGGGAAGCCAGTCGCGAAGTGGTGATCACGGGGTTTGGCCGCACGGACACACACGAGCTGCCGAATTCGCTGACCTGGGGACCGGACGGATGGCTTTACGGCTTGAACGGCGTGTTCAATCAATGCCAGATCCGCTCGAACAACGGCAAGGAATACAAATTCAACTGTGCGCTCTGGCGGGTGCATCCGCGCACGCGCGAGTTTCAAATCGTCTCCGAAGGCACGAGCAATCCCTACGGTCTCGCATGGGACACTGAGGGCAGCGCGATTATCGAGGCGTGTCATTGGGCGAACGATCATCTCTTCCATTTCGTCGAGACCGGACATTACCAGCGACAGGCCGGAACATTTCCGCCGTTCACCATTCCCATCGGGTCGATCACGGACCACGGCCACCAGAAGACGGCTTATTGCGGCATCACGTTTCTCGACACCGACGCCTATCCGCCGCAGTTCCGCGAACGAATTGTCGTTGGCAACGTTCACGGCGGGGCGCTCAACGTGGACCGGCTGCAACGCGACGGCGCAACTTACCTGGCCAAGGGTGAACCGGATTTGTTGAACGGCAACGATGCGTGGTTCATGCCCGTGGCGTTGAAGATCGGGCCGGACGGGTGTCTTTACGTGCTGGACTGGTATGATCGTTATCATTGCTCGCAGGACGCGGCGCGCGATCCGGCAGGGGTGGACCGGCTCAAAGGTCGGCTCTATCGGCTGCGTTACAAGGACACGCCGCGCGCGCCGAGGATCGATCTCGCGGTTGAAAGCGACGATCAACTGATCGCGCGGCTGGCCAGCGGGAACATTTATTTCCGTGAAACGGCGCAGCGGATTCTGACGGAGCGGCTGACCGGGGTGGAGCGCGCTGTCCTCAGCGCGCCGAATGGCGGTGTGGGGACACACCGCCCTACCCAGTTGCGCGCCAAACTCGAGATGCTCGTGCTTGCCATGCGCCCCCTCATCCGGTCTTCGGCCACCCTCTCCCCCTTGGGGGAGAGGGACGGGGTGAGGGGGTCGGCTGGTACGAGTGCGGACCGCAAAGCCCGGTTGCACGCGTTGTGGGCGCTGATCGGCACTGGCGCACTTGAGCCGGCGTTTCATCTGAAGGTGCTCGAGAATCCCGACCCGACTTATCGCGCCTGGGGTGTTCGCGCCGCGGGAAATTTTGGCGACGTATCGCCGGCGATTCGAGAGAAAGTCTCGGAACTGGCGGATGATCCATCGCCGGACGTTCAGCTCCAGGTCGTCGTTGCATCTCGCAAAATCAAGAGTTTCGACGCGCTGCCGGTCCTGATTGAAGTCCTTGTGCGCTGTGGCCAGGACAAACTGATTCCGCCCATCGCGTGGAACAATCTTCATCCGCTGCTGGAGACCGACAGCGGGCCGTTCGTTTACCTGATCTGGGTAAAACGGGAATGGTCGCCGGCTATAGCCACGCTTTCTTCGCGGATGGTTGAGCGCATGCTCAGCGCCCGGAAGCCCGATGCCACGGCGACGGCCACCTTCATCCAGTTCGTGGTCGGGCGGGACAAGGAGCGTGCGAAGGAATGCTTGTCGATCATCTCGTCAAAACTGGCGGCGTTGAGCGAACCGTTCGCGGCGCAACTCAAAGCGGAACTGAAGCCGGTGCTGCAACAGCTTCTCGAGCGTGAAAAGGATACTCCTCTCTTTTTGAGCGCGCAGTTGCTGGCGGCGCGGCTCGGATTTGCTCAGGTTGATTCCGCTGCAGTGCGCGTGCGGTTTGCCTCCTCCAACCAGCCTGAAGCCGCGCGATTGCAGGCGCTGGAGGCGCTGATTGCCTTCCGTGATCCGGACCTGCTCGCCGTGTTGCCGGGAGTGCTGTCGTCCGGTCCGCCACAATTCATACGTCGGGCATTCGTCGCACTCGGGAGACTTGAGGACCCGAAGCTGGCCGAAGTTGTTCTCGGCGAATACTCAAAGCTTGCGCCCGACCTCCAGCCGCTGGCGATCGACCTCCTCATGCAGCGCGAGCGCTGGGCACGGAAACTTCTCGATGCTGTGCTCGCCAACAAGCTGCCGAAAGGCGTGCTCAACGCGAACCACCTGCGGAAGATTCTGGAGAGCAACGATCGCGAGGCGTTGTGGGCGGTTGAGAAGGTATTCGGCAGAATTCGCGAGGAACGGAACCCCGAACGAGAGAAGGTGGTCGCTGAAATGACCGCGTATTTCCGGGAGCACATCGGCGACACGCACCGCGGGCAGACCGTCTTCCGCAATTTGTGCGCCCAATGCCACACGATTTACGGCGAGGGCGGTGCGGTCGGTCCCGATATCACGGCGAACGGCCGCGCGTCGTTCGAGCAGTTGCTCTCAAACGTGTTCGATCCGAGTCTCGTGATCGGCCCGGCCTATCAGGTCACTACCGTCGTGACGAAGGACGGCCGCAACCTCACGGGATTGATCGCCGAGGACAACGAGCAGCGCGTCGTGGTGAGGATGCCGGGCGAAGGCGAGGAAGCGGTGCCGCGCAACCAAGTCAAATACACGCGTGTGAGCAAGCTCTCGATGATGCCGGAGGGAATCGAGACGTCGCTGGACAAAAAGGATTTGGCGGACCTGTTCGCTTTCCTTTCGCTGGACAGACCGCCGACGGACGCGGGCGCGAAGCTGATTCCCGGAGCGCCGGATATTCCGAAGCCGAGGTCATCAGGGAAGGCCGTGAGCCGGCTCAAAGTTGAATCGAGCGAGAGAAGGCTCGTCGTCCGCGCGCAGTTGTCCGGACGGAGCGAGTGGATTGAACTCGCGACCTACGTGATGGAAACGGACTCGCGCCCATATCTTCATCCGGTGCGCGACGCCTCGGGACGGGACGTGCTGACAGAAGATCGTCCCGGGGATCATCCGTGGCAGCACGGCATCTTCACGGGCTTCCATCGCGTGAACGGATTCAACTACTGGAAGGAAGACGAGGGCAAACAACGGTTCGTGCGCCTGCTTGACTTGAAGGAATCATCGGATCGCGTGACCTGGCGCGCCTTGGTGGAACTTGTCGCGCCCGATCGAAACGTCGTGCTCGAAGAAGAAGACACGATCACCATCCATGCGCCTGAATCACCTGACGCTTACAGGATCGACTTTGACCTTTTGCTGCGCGCCAGGGAGAAGGACGTGACCTTCGGGAAATTCTTTGTCGGCGGCCTGGCGGTGCGTATGCCGTGGGATGAATCCAACCCCCGCCAGACCCACCTGAACTCGAACGGGCTGCGCGGCCGCGCGTGCGAACAACAGCGCGCCGCGTGGTGCAATGTCGAGCGCCCGTTTGGATCTGAAATCTTCGGCATCGCCGTTTTCGATCATCCCGCCAATCCGAACCATCCCTCCGGCTGGCGCGCCGATGAACAGGGTTTGATCAACCCGAACGTTTCCGCGCTTGGCGACTGGACCTTGTCGGCGAAACAGACCCAACGCTTCCGC
>DATEKZ010000496.1:0-7560 GCA_035277185.1 Verrucomicrobiia bacterium | reverse complement strand
CGCGACGGCCCGGTTCGCCCACGATATCCGCGATGAAAAGAAGCTTCACGGCAATGACGGTAAAGAAAAGGCGAAGGGATGTCGAACGGCGAATGGCACCCTGACACGCAAACGTGGTACGTGATGCGGGGTTCGTGATGCGCCATGTTTCCCGTCCCATTTTCAGTTTGCCTTTCTGTCCCGGTAGTTTTCACTCCCCGCATGAAATCCTTTCGATTCCTCATCGTCCTGTCCATTTTCACGCAACTGGCTGCCATTTCCGTCCGCGGGCACACCCCGGCCGAAGAGATGGCCGGGGCGGCGAACCACTTCCTGGCCGCGCTGACGTCGGAACAGCGGGCGAAAGCGGTGTTCGAGCTCAAGAGTGACGAGCGGCTCAACTGGCATTTTATTCCCCGCGAGCGCAAGGGGCTTCCACTCAAGGAAATGACGCCCGCCCAGCGGCATCTTGCCCAGGCCCTGCTCAACTCCGGCCTCAGCCAGCGGGGTTATGGGAAGGCGACGACCATCATGAGCCTTGAGGAAATCCTGCGAGAACTCGAACAAGGCCGCGGACCAACCCGCGATCCGGAGCTCTATTTCGTCAGCATCTTCGGCAAACCCGAATCGAAAGGGACCTGGGGCTGGCGCTTCGAAGGGCACCACCTGGCGCTCAACTGGACGGTGATTGATGGCAAGGCGTTTTCGGCCACTCCGTCCATGTTCGGAACCAATCCGGCCGAAGTCCGCGAAGGCCCACGCAAGGGATTGCGGGTCCTGGCCGCGGAAGAGGATCTGGCGCGGGAACTGGTCCAATCCTTGAACGCGAAGCAAAAGAACTCGGCCATCTATACGAACGTCGCGCCGCGGGACATCATCACCGGCGCCGACCGCAAAGTGAAGCCACTCTCACCGGCCGGGCTCGCCGCGTCCACGATGACAAAAACCCAATCCGATCTGCTCTGGCGCATCATCGAGGAGTACGTGCGCCGTTCCCGTCCGGAACTGGCGAATGAAGATCTGAAAAAGATTGAGAAGGCGGGCCGCAACAAGATCCACTTTGCCTGGGCCGGAAGCGTCGAGCGCGGGCAGGGGCACTATTATCGCGTGCAAGGGCCGACGTTCCTCCTTGAATACGACAACACGCAGAACAACGCGAATCACGTCCACGCGGTCTGGCGGGATTTCGAGGGCGATTTCGGGGAGGACCTGTTGCGCAAACACTACGAGCAGCACCATTCCAGGTGACCGCAGGTGACCGGCGCCACCGGGAAGACTCCGCGCCGGACGGTCGGGCGTTCCTGCTTCGGGACCCGGCTGCGGCGCCGTCGAGGGTGCCCTTTGTCGTTTTCGACTGCACAATGGCGTCCTGGCCGGGCATTCTTGCCGCATGTCTGAATCTTCCGGGAAAACATTGATGCCGACTGTCGGCCAGCGCTTTGAGGTCAGCATCACCGACATTGCTTTTGGCGGCGAAGGGGTGGCGCGGGTGGATGATTTCGTGGTCTTTGTCCCGTTTGTGCTCGTTGGCGAAGAGGTCGAAGTCGAGATCGCCGAGGTGAAAAAAAACTTTGCGCGAGCGCGGCTGGTAAGGGTCTTAATGGCTTCGCCGGACCGCGTCGCTCCGCAGTGCCGCTATTTCGCCGATTGCGGCGGTTGCCAGTATCAACACATCGATTACGCCGTCCAGCTCCGGCTCAAACACAAGCAGATTACGGATCTCTTTGAGCGCCTCGGCGGGGCCGTCGGGAGCGTCGTTGCCCCGGTCGTGCCCTGTCCGCAAGCGTATGGCTACCGCAACCGGATCATGGTCCGCAGTCAGTGGAACAAACCGAAGCAGGCGTTGAACATCGGGTTCATCCGCCACGACAACCGGCTGGTGGTGGACATCGACGAATGCAGAATCGCCGAACCGGCGCTCAACGAACAGCTCCGACAGGTCCGCGCCCACCCGCCGCCCAAGGGCGGGCTTAAAGTCGTCCTGCGCATCGCGCCGGAGGATTGGGAGGTTCCACGCGATTCGTTTTTCCAGAACAACTTTTTTCTGCTGCCCGCGCTCGTCGAAGCCGTGCGCGACCGCGTTCGTTCGAGCGGCGCGCGGCATCTCGTGGACGCGTACTGCGGAGTCGGTTTTTTCGCCATCGAACTGGCGGGCCTGGTGGAATCCTTTGCCGGCATCGAGATCGACCGGATGGCCATCCAGGCGGCGCGGCGCAACGCGGAAAAGCGGCGCCGGACCAACGGGGAATTCCTTCAGGGCGACGTGGCCGAATTCCTTCCGTCGTTGCTGGCGAAGTTTTCGGCGGGGGCCACCACCGTCGTGCTCGATCCACCCCGGGTCGGCTGTCCGCCGGCGATCCTCGAACGGTTGCGGCAAATGGGTCCCGCGCAAGTCATTTACGTTTCCTGCAATCCCGCGACTCTGGCGCGCGACTTGAACGCTCTCTGTGCGGGAGGGGTCTATGAGTTGGTGAAAGTTGTGCCGCTGGACCTGTTTCCCCAGACCCGGCACGTTGAGTGCGTCGCGGACCTGCGGGCTGGATCCCGGAAGCCGTGTGCGCCTTGAAACCAGCTTGCCAAGCGGCAGCGCATGGTTTCAACTCTGGCCGGCTCAATTCTATGGAAAATCAGGAAAGGTCTGCTTTCGTCCAGTCCCGTCTGCCGTGGATTATCGCGGCAATGGCGCTGCTCGTTTATCTGGCGACGCTCAACCGCTGGATCTCGCTGACCAGTCTCCCGGTCGTCGCCGCGGTCAGCAGCAAGGAATTTGCGCCGCCACTCACCGGTCCGGTCCATTTCCTGGTCACGCTTCCGTTCCGCTGGCTGCCGGCGGACTGGCAGCCGATCGGACTGAATATTCTGGCCGCATTTTGCGGCGCGCTGACATTGGGTCTGCTGGCGCGGTCCGTGGCGCTGCTGCCGCACGATCGGACGCGGGAGCAACGCCAACGCGAACGGAGTGAACTGGCGCTGCTCAGCATTCCCGCGTCGTGGGCCCCACCGTTGTTCGCCGCGCTGGTCTGCGGATGGCAACTGACGTTCTGGGAGCACGCCACATCGGCGACGGGTGAATTGCTCGACCTGCTGCTGTTCGCCTATGTCGTGCGGTGCCTGCTGGAATATCGTTTGAGCGAGACCGAAAACTGGCTGTCCCGCATGGCCTTCATTTACGGAGTCGCCGTTACCAACAACTACGCGATGATCGGATTTTTTCCGGCGTTCGTGGTCGCGCTGGTCTGGATCAAAGGCCGGAGTTTCTTCGATTTCCGGTTTGTCGCGCGCATGGTTGGGTTTGGCGCGGCCGGGTTGACCCTTTATCTGTTGCTCCCGTTGTTGAACGGGTTGAGCGAGGCCTCCGAAGTCAGTTTTTGGGATGCGTTGCGATTCCAGCTCGTCAACCAGAGGAACGCGCTCTTCTTTTATCCGCTCCGTTCCATTGTCTTTTGGGTCAGCCTGACCTCGCTGGTGCCGCTCCTGGTGATGGGGATTCGCTGGCCCTCGACGTTCGGTGACACCAGCGTGATCGGCTCGCTGATCACCAACGTGATGTTTCGCGTGGTGCATGGAATCTTCCTGCTGGCGGGAGTTTGGGTCGCCTTCGACGCTCCATTCAGCGCGCGAATGCTGGTGGATCGCAGGGTTCTCCAACTGATCGACGAACCGGTCGGGGGCACGCCCTTCCTGACGTTCTACTATCTGGGATCGCTCTGCCTCGGCTATTTCGCCGGGTATTATTTGCTGATATTCGGCAAGGAACCGGGCCGGAGCTGGCACCGGACTTCAGGCGTGACGAAATTGTTCAACCGGCTGGCCCGGGCCGCGGTCTGGATCGTCATGATCGGGGCCCCCGCCTGGCTGGCCTATCGAAACCTCCCGGGCATCCGTTCCAATGACGGAAGGTTGCTGAAGGAGTATGCGGCGCTGGCGGGCAAGTCACTGCCGGAGAGCGGGTCGATTATCCTGAGCGACGATAAGTATCTGCTCTCACTGCTGGACGCAAGTTTTCGGAAAACCGGCGCGGCAACGAATCACATTCTGGTCAGTACGACTTATCTTCCGTATCCGGTCTACCAACAATCCTTACAAAAGCGATTTCCCAATCGCTGGCCGGAGTTGCCCCCCGCGCCCGATCGGTCCAGCGTCCTCAACGAGCCATTTCTCATGGAAGAGCTTGCGCTCCTGACGCAGAGCAACGCCGTTTATTATCTGCACCCGAGTTTCGGATACTTTTTCGAACCGCTTTACCTGAAACCAGAAGGGCTGATGTACCGTTTTCACTCCTATGCCACCAACGCCCTCACTCCCCCCCCGCTGAACCCGCAGGAAATTGAGGCGAACGATGACTTTTGGAAACAGGCTGAGCCGATGCTGGGCCACCTGTTGGCGCGCGGCGGGCGGTGGAGCGGCGATGCGCGAGTGCTGGCCCACTGGTATTCGCGCGGGCTGAACCTCTGGGGTGTCGAATTGCAGAAGATCGGGAGATTGGACAACGCGGCCAATCGTTTCGACCAGGCGTTGAAGCTAAACCCGGAAAACATCGCCGCCGAAATCAACCGCACCTACAACGACAGCCTGCGCGCCGGCAAACCCCAGGCGGTGGAAATCGGCAAGATCGTGGAGGACAAATTCGGCGCCCGCTACCGAACCTGGAACGCGGTCCTGGCGGCGAATGGCCCCATCGATGAGCCTGGTTTCTGTTTTCGACTTGGGCAAACCCTGGCTCAACAAAGCCTCTTGCGGCAGGCGGCGCTGCAATTCAGCCGCGCCGCGCAGCTCGATCCCGCCCACGTCGAGGCGCGGTTGTGGCTGGCCAATGTCTATTTGCTTGCGCCGGCACCCGACAAGGTGCTGGAAGTCGCCGGCGAAATCCGTGCCCGACAGAATGCGCAGTCGCTGGCTGCCACCAACCAGATCGAACTGGTCCGTCTGGAAGCCCTGGCAAACTTCAGCGCCGGCAAATCCAATGTCGCGGAGAAACTCTTGCTCGATGCGCGGAAACAGTTTCCCGCGAATGATACCCTTCTGGAATCACTGACACAGATTTACCTCGCCTCGAACCGCCTGACGAATGCCCTCGCGAGTGTCGAACAGCAGCTGGCCCTCAACAAGGATAACGTCCGCGCCTTGCTCAATAAAAGCGCCATCTTCATCCAGACCAAGGCCTATCGGGAGGCCCTGGACCCCTTGAATCACGCGCTCGAACTCGACCCGAAAAACCAGGCGGCGTTGATGAACCGCGCCATCGCCAGCCTGCAGAGCGGCGAACTCGACGCGGCCCTGCGCGATTATGAGCTGTTGCAAAAAGCCCTGCCCCAGTTGCACGCCATTAGCTATGGCCTCGGTGAAATCGCGTACCAGCGCAAGGACTTCCCTTCCGCAATCAGGCAATACGAAGCCTACCTGAAATACGCGCCGCCGGGCACCGACGAATACAAGACCGTCTCCGAACGACTCCAAAAACTCAAGTCGGGCGGACTTTAGAGCCCGGCGATGCGCGTCACGCACGTCATCACCCGGTTGATCGTCGGCGGCGCGCAGGAAAACACCGTGGCATCCGTGCTCGGCTTGCGGGACAAGCCGGAAGTAGAGATCAAGCTGATCTCCGGACCCACCACCGGCCCCGAGGGATCCATCGAACCGACCGCCGCCGTTACCGGGCTTCTGTCGGTCGTTCCCCACCTCGTCCGTCCGATTCATCCATTGAAAGACTGGCTGGCCTTGCGGCGCCTCACCCGAACCTTCCGGGAACAACCGCCCGACATCGTACACACGCACAGCGGAAAGGCAGGCATCCTCGGTCGCCTCGCCGCTTATCGCGCCCGTGTCCCGGTCATCGTCCACACCATCCATGGCCCGTCCTTCGGCGCGTTTCAGGGAATCGCCGCGAATGCGGCCTTCCGCGCCGCCGAGCGGTTTGCGGGCCGGTTCACGACTCACTTCGTTGTCGTCGCCAACGCCATGACCGAACAGTACCTCGCCGCGGGCATTGGTCGGCCCGATCAATACACCCGCATCTTCAGCGGTTTTTCCCTGGAACCTTATCTTTCAGCGCGCAACGACCCTGCCCTGCGGAAGCGCCTCGGAATCAACGCAACCGATTTCGTCGTCGGCAAAATCGCGCGCCTCTTCAAACTCAAGGGCCATGACGACTTGTTCGCCGTCGCTCCCGAGCTTTTGCGGAAATGCCATCGCCTCAAAATCCTGCTCATCGGCGACGGAGAATGGCGCGGTCGTTTTGAACAAATGGCGAAATCACACGGGGTCGAGGATCATTTCATCTTCGCCGGACTGGTGCCACCGCCCGAAGTGGCGCGTTACGTGGGCATCATGGACGCACTGGCGCACCTCTCGTCGCGCGAGGGATTGCCGCGGGCGCTGCCCCAGGCGCTCGCCGCTGGAAAACCGGTCGTCGCCTACGACTGCGACGGCGCGAGTGAGGTCTGCCTCGACGGCGAAACAGGATTCCTGCTGAAGCCGCGAGATCTTGAGGGATTGACTGAGAAGCTGCTTGTCCTGGCCGGGAATCCGGATCTGTGCCGGCGGCTGGGCCAGCGCGGTCAGGAACTCGTGAAGCAATCTTTCTCCGTCGAACGGATGATTGATGATCTCTATTCTCTTTACCGGATGTTGTTGAACCAACACGCGGTCCCGCGCCGTCAATGACCTTTCCCTTCAACGTTTACCTGCTGGCGTTCGCGGGCGGATTCCTCGCAGCCGCACTGTCGCTCCCCGCGTGGAGGAAATGGTGCCTGCGCACGGGACTGGTGGATGACCCCGGCCATCGGAAGATCCACGAATCGCCCATCCCGCTGGCGGGAGGATTGGCCGTGATGACGGGTTTGTTGGTCCCGCCCGCGATCGCCGCGATCGTCCTCAAACTTCAGATCGCCGAACCCCGAGGACTCCTCGACCCGAACACAGTGAATCTATTTGGCTATGGCTTCACCCGGCGCACGATGCAACTGACGGCGATCCTTCTGGGCGCGCTCGGAATGGTCGCGGTTGGCTGGCTGGATGACAAACATGAGCTGCGGCCGGCGGCAAAATTCGGCGGCCAGTTGCTCGTGGCCACACTCGTCGCCGCGGCCGGCGTTCGCATCACTCTGTTCGTGGACAACGTCCTTTTCAGCTACGCCATCACGGTTCTGTGGATTCTGACCGTGACCAACGCCTGCAATTTTATGGACAACATGAACGGCCTCTGCGCAGGGCTGGGATCGATCGGCGCGTGGTGCTTCGCGTGGAGCGCGGCGGTCAACGGCCAATACCTGGTCACCTCCATCGCCCTGCTGACCTGCGGCGCGTTGCTCGGATTTCTGCCGTTCAATTTTCCGACGGCGACGGCGTTCCTCGGCGACGCCGGCAGTCATCTGGTGGGTTACGTGCTCGCGGTGCTGGCGGTTCTCCCGCATTTTTATTCTCTCGGAAATCCCGACCCGCTCGCCGTGCTGAAACCGCTGCTCATTCTCGCCGTCATTCTCGGCGACCTCGTCTGGGTGGTCTTCCTGCGCTGGCGCATCGGCCGGCCGTTCTATGTCGGCGACAACAACCATCTTTCCCATCGTCTTGTCCGGTGCGGGC
>DATEKZ010000495.1:0-7071 GCA_035277185.1 Verrucomicrobiia bacterium | reverse complement strand
GCACTCTCGTTTGGGTTGGCGCGAATGAAGTCGTCCGCATCGATTCGGCGCGCCAGTTCGCTTCCCGCTATCCGGACCAGGAAAGCAGCGCGGAGATTTATACCAACCCGGATCCCCTGCCTTACGTAGAACTGGAAATGCTCGGGCCGCTTCACCGCATGATCGTCGGGGACAAAATCTCGCGCACGTCCATGTACACGCTGCTTCGCCGCGCCGAACGCGATCCTGATCTGGAAGTGCAGAGGCTGGCGGTGCCTTGACAGGGTTGTGCGGCGCGTTTGCCGTGGAAGATCGGATGCGAATTCGATAACGGGCTGTCCAATCGGGGCCGCTCCGCCCGCGAATGGGCGCGGTCCGGAAGATTTGCTCGGGCTTCGAAAACGCTTCGGAGTGCAGCCGTCCTCGGTCGCACTTGCCGCTTCCATTGTTCAATCCGGCTGTAAAATCCTCGCGTTAGCCATTGCCTGCGGTCCGCGGCCTGTTAACAATAAAGCATGAAGAGACTGTTCAAGTGGATCTTCCGGCTGCTGCTGTTGCTGGTCGTTCTGGTCGGATCGCTCGTCCTGTTTCGCAACAGCATCGTGAAGGCGGCGGCGGAACGGCATCTGCGGGCCGAGACCGGAATGGACGCGACCATCGGCCGTGTCTCCATCGGGCTGACGTCTCCCACCATCACCATCCAGAATCTCGTTCTCATGAACACCGCGGACTTTGGCGGTTCGCGGTTCCTCGATGTTCCGGAATTCCACGTCGAGTATGACCTGGTCAGTCTCCTGTCACGCCGGCTCCATCTGGCGCTGCTTCGTTTCAACGTCGGCGAGATCCACGTCGTTCAGAACAAGAACGGGAAGACCAATCTTCAGGCGCTCGGCGACCGGAAGAAGCAGCGAAAGCGAACCAGGACCTCCGTCGAATCCAGGGCCGAATTCGACGGGATCGACACGCTCGCCCTCTCGATCGGCCGTTTCAAGTACACGAGCTACAGGACGCAGACGAACAACCAGGAACACTGGATCGGCGTCAAAAACGAAATCGTAAAGGACGTGAAGTCGTCGAAAGATCTCGAGCCGCTGATTGCCCGGATCGCCTTGCAGACGGGCGTCCCGATCATCGCCGAAACACTCTATAAACAGGGAGCGCCCCTGCTGGACGACGCCGCCGCGGAAACGCAAAGAAAACTCGAGGGTCCCGCACAACCGTTGAAGAACGGGAACAACTGACTGGCTTGCAGCGTTAGATCTTCACCTTGAACTCTTCGCCGCCCTTGAGGGAAAGTGCGAAGCCCGTCATCAATTCGGGGATTTTCTCCAGGTCCTTCAGGCTCACCAGTTCGACCGGCGAGTGCATGTAACGGTTCGGCAGGCTGATCAGGCCGCTCGGAATCCCGCCGCGTGTCCAGAAGATGACGTCCGTGTCCGTCCCGCTCGTGGCCGACATGGCTTCGTGCTGCAGTTTGATCTTCATCTGCTTCGCGACGGCTTCGACGCGGGCCAGCACCTGGGGATGATTGCACCCGCCGTGGGTCAGCGTCGGACCTTTGCCGATTCTCACATCGCCGTGTTGCGCCTTGCTGACCGTTGGATAGTCCGTGGCGTGCGTCACATCGACCACCAGCGCGACGTCCGGCTTGAGCGTATAGGCAATCTGCCGCGCGCCATACAGTCCCGTCTCCTCCATGATATTGGAGACTGCGGAAACTTCCGCGTTGAGCCGGCGCTTGCTGTCACTCAACAGCCGCAACGCCTCGGCCACCGCGAACGTGCCGATACGATTGTCAAAAGCGCGCGCGATGGCCAGATCGTCCCGCAGCAGCTCAAATTCGTCGGCCAGGGTGATCGGGGCGCCGACATGCACCAGTTTCTCCGCCTCCTTGCGGCTGCTCGCGCCGATGTCAATGAAGAGGTCGTGAATCTCCGGTACCTTGCGCTCCTTGTCGCCTCGGGTCAGGTGCGGCGCGACGTTTCCCACCACGCCTTTCACGGGACCGTTGCGCGTGTGGATGACGACGCGTTGCGCCTTCGTGATCGCGGCGTCGATCCCGCCGAGTTTGCGAACGTAAACGAAGCCATCATCGTCGATGAAGTTGACCGTCATGGCGATCTCATCCGCATGCGCGGCCAGCATCAACCTCGGCGAACCGCCTTTGTTCAACACGGCGACGCAATTCCCGTAGGCATCGGAAAAAGTCTCCTGGGCAAAGTCTTTGACGTAATCGAGCCACACGCGCTGGCCACGGGCTTCGTGGCCCGAAGGGCTCGGCGTGTTGACCAGCCTCCGCAGGAAATCGAGCGACTGTTGGCGCATGGGTGGACTATGAAGTTCAAAGTTCAAAGATCAAAGTTCAAAGTGATGCCCCGTGCTTTGTCCGTCGCTCCTCGACACTCATCGCGTTCTCTGCTACGAACTCGTCGTGCATCGTGAGTCTCTGAAATCCGGCAGCCGCATCGTCGTAAAGCTCGGCACCGGCGTTCTGACCGACAGCCGGAAGCAACCCGACCTCGCGCAGATGGAGCAGCTCGTCGCACAAATCGCCGCCCAGCGGAAGGCCGGGAAAGAAGTGGTCCTCGTGACCTCGGGGGCCGTTGGCGCGGGCATGGGGGCGCTTGGCTACGAAAGACGGCCTTCGGAGCTGGCCGGGTTGCAGGCGTGCGCGGCCGTCGGCCAGTCGCGGCTCATGGCGACTTACGAGAAGTTGTTCTCTCAATTCGATCTCCATGTCGCGCAGGTGTTGTTGACCCACGAGGACCTCCAGCATCACGAACGGCATCTCAACGCGCGCAACACGCTCGTGACCCTGCTCGGCCGCGGCGTGATTCCCGTCATCAACGAAAACGACGCCGTGTCGTTCACCGAACTGAGGTTTGGCGACAACGACAGGCTTTCCGCGCTTGTGGCGTGCCTGTTGCCGGCGGACCTGCTGGTCATTCTCACGACGGTGGACGGTGTCATTGAAAACTTCGGCAAGGCGAACCCGAAGACGATTTCGGTCGTGGAGCAGATTGACGAACGACTCGAGAGGCTCGCGGGCGGGACGGACAGTGCGACCGCAGTGGGCGGCATGGCCACCAAGATTCAGGCGGCCAAAATGGCCACGCGTTCCGGCATTCCGCTGGTGATCGCTTCGGGAAAAAAGAAGAACGTGCTCGCTGACATTCTCGGCGGCCGGGATGAAGGCACCCTCTTTGTTCCCCAGCCGAACAAATTGAAGGGCCGCAAGCGCTGGATCGCGTTTTTTCATCATCCCGGAGGAACGCTGTTTGTCGATGAAGGCGCGAAGAAGGCGTTGCGCGAAAAAGGCAAAAGCCTCCTGCCGCCCGGTGTTGCGCGGTGCGAAGGCGAGTTTGCGCCGGGCGAAGTCGTCCGGATTTGTGACCTCGATGGGACCGAGTTTGCCCGCGGTATCGCCGACTTCAGTTCCCGGGAGATCAAGGCGCGCGAACTTCAACGCGTGGAAATCGTGCATCGGGATAATCTGGTCATCCTCTGAAATCTGCTTTCGCGAACAAATGCTGACGAAACAGGCATCGCGATCTCCGGCGAAGAAACCTCTGCCTCAAATCAGCAAATGCCTGATGTCCGTCACCGAGACAGATCTGCGCGAGTGGGTGGAGCGGCTCGCGGTGCCGCGCCACTTCGAGCACGAACAGGAGGAAAACAAAAACATCGCCTTGTGGATTGCAGCGAAGTTTCAGAGCTGGGGATATCAGGTGGAACTGCAAGGACCGTGGTGGAATGTGGTCGCGATGCCCAAAGACCCCGCCCCTGGGCCGCTCGTACTGGTCGGAGCTCATTACGACAGCGTAGGGGGTTGTCCCGGGGCCGACGACAACGCCAGCGCCGTTGCCGCGCTGCTTGCGTGTGCGAAGGCCTGCGCTGCTGTTTCGGGTCGTCCGGCGGTGGGCTTTGTTTCCTTCAACCGCGAGGAGGACGGAATGCTCGGCAGCCAGGATTTCGTTCAGTGGTTGATCTCGCCCGCGCGTGTGCCCGTGAAATGCACCCATGTTCTGGAAATGGTCGGTTACGCCTCGGACGAACCTGGCTCTCAGCGCATTCCGCGCGGCCTGCCGGTGCGCGTTTCGGACAGAGGAAACTTCCTGGCGTTGCTGGCCAATCGCGGTTCGTATCGCGTCCTCGACTCCGTGCTGACTCAGGCCAGCACTTATCTGCCGGGGTTTCCCGTCGTCGGGCTGCGCGTGACTTTGGGACTGGAGAGCTATTTTCCCGTCCTGCTGCGCAGCGACCACGCTCCGTTCTGGCAGCGCCGAGTTCCGGCCATGATGTGGACCGACACCTCGGAGTTCCGGAACCCGTTCTACCATCAGCCGGGAGACAAGCCGGCGACGCTCAACTTCGCGTTTCTCCGCTCGGTCACGCAACTGCTGGTTGCCTCGGTCCTGTCAAAGTGACGATCCGCTTTTCGCCATGAAAAAGAACAGGGCCCTGAACGACCTTCTCAAAGTCATGGCGCGTCTCCGTTCTCCGACCGGCTGTCCGTGGGACCGCGAGCAGGACCACATGACCCTGCGCTATCATGCGGTCGAGGAGGTCTATGAACTGATGGACGCCATCGAGTCCGGTGATGATCACGAGATGTTGGAAGAACTCGGCGATCTATTGCTGCAAGTCGTCTTCCACTGCCAGTTGGCGAAAGAGCGGAAGGCCTTCGATTTCGACAACGTGGCGCGGCACATCACGGACAAACTGATCCGCCGCCACCCGCACGTCTTCGGCGACGTGAAGGTGAAGGACGTGGACCAGGTCTGGGCCAACTGGGAAAAGATCAAGAAGGCGGAAAAACACGGCACCCGGCACGCGCGACCCTCGGCGCTGGACGGCATCCCCAAGCATCTCCCCGCCCTGCTCCGCGCGCAAAAGCTCTCGAAGAAGGCGCGCAAGGCGGGCCTCGCCAAGGTAATTTTCGAGCCTGCGTTCGGTGGAAAGCGCCTGCGGAAGACGGACGTTGCGCTCCTGCTATTCCAGTTCGCAGAACTCTGCGAGGCTCGCGGCTGGTCAGCCGAGGAATTGTTACGGGCAGAAACGAAGAAAAGAGAGAAGGCTCTTCGCCGCCTCGAGAAGAAGTAGGATTTCGAGACATGGGCCTCCTTGCTTTTCTGCCGCCGAATCGGGTAGAGACATGACGTATGCGACAAGAGGGCACGAGAATCGTTTTCCTAATCGCTGCGATCACATTGAAGGCGGCAGCGTTGGCGATCGCTGCAGCGTCTGGTGAAACGCACCTGCTTCAATTGGCCAGGCAGCGTTTTACGAACAACCTGTCGCCCGCCGAGGAAAAACTGTTCCACGCGGCGGCAACTGGTGGAGTTGCCAACTGCGAATCTGGCTCCCAGAAAGAAGATGATCCAGCCAACTCAGCAAGTTGGGGGAAAGAACGAGAGGAGATCTGGACTGCCGCGGCGGCGTCTTTCTTAACACGAATGCATTCGCGATCTATGGTGACGGAGCGAAAATCGATGGCTACCTAATTCTTTTCGACGCCAAAGCCGAAGGGGAGGTGCGGTTCCTGGGTGCCACCATCGGCCATGATCTGGACTGTCGTGGTGGTCAGTTTGCGAATAAAAATGGCGTGGCTCTTGCCGCCGACGGAGCGCAAATCGGCGGGAACGTATTTTTTTACCAAGACTTCAAATCTGACGGAGAAGTGAGACTTCTCGGTGCGGTCATCGGCGGTCAGCTAATCTGCATCGACGGAAATTTTACCAACACCAAGGGCGTCTCGCTCGCTGCCGATCAAGCGAAGATCCATGGCGGGGTCTTCTTGCGCGGCGTGAGGACCGAAGGAGAAGTACGACTCTCGGGCGCAACCATCCATGGCCGGTTGGAGTGCGATGCATTGAAGAAGTCATCCGCGTGTTCGTCTCGCGAAGAAAAATAGCCGCCTCGGTCGCGAGCTTCGGAGGTATCACTGAGCTTGAATTGGGCACCGGCTTTGGCTGGCTTGCCTTGGAGACGTAGTGTAGAACTCGCTCATGGACGCTGATGAGTTGAAAGAGAGACGAGCGGAGTACCGGGCCGTTGAGGAGTCGGCGATCCCGGCCGAATGGTTGGCGGAGTTCGAAGCGGCGGCGCAGCGACCGTTGGAAACGCGCTTTCGCTACGCGTTCATTCACACCCATAGACCGGTCATGGACGACGCGCCGTTCCGCGCCTTCGACACGATGGCCGATTACCGGCGTTGGTGTGAGGAGAACCTGCCGGACTGGCTGGGCTATGGCCGCGTTTGAATACCGCCAGGCGCAGGAAATCCGGGATTGCTTCCAGCGGCACGGCGTCCGCTATCTCTTCCTCGACAAGTCCGGCGCGATTCTTCTGGGCTTTCCCGACACCACGCAGGACGCAGACGTTTTTGTCGAAAAGACTTCGCAGAATTGCGCGGCGCTGGTGCTGGCTCTGCGCGAACTCGGGTTCGCCCTCAGCGAAGCCCACGCAGCCGAAATCGAGCGCGGGAAAGATTTCATCCAACTCAAGAATGGTCCCTTTGACCTCGATCTCGTCTTCGCCCCGGACGGTATCGAACGCTTTAGTGACGCCTGGCGCCGGCGTGTGGAAGTCGAAGGGTTTCCGGTCTGCCACATCGACGATATTATCGCGAGCAAGGCCGCCACGAATCGACAAAAGGATCGCGAGTCGTTGCCGCGTCTTCGATCCTTCCGCGAATACTGGATGCGGCAGCGCCGGAGTTGAGTTCGTTGCTCTGGTGCCACGCGAAGCAGTCTCACGGCACGCCATGTGCCGCGGTAAACGGGTGTTGGAATAGCAAAAGCCTGAAGACCCGGCGCAACTTCCACTTTGGCTCGACAAGTTGACAATGCTCGTTAGCTTCCCTCTCCTGATTTTATGACTGATCCGCGTTTCAAAAAACTGGCGAAGCTGCTGGTCGAATATTCGACCGCGCTGAAAAAGGGCGACCGCGTGTTGCTCGACCTGATCGATGTGCCCGACGAATTCTCCGTCGAGCTGTTGCGGGCGGCGCGTAAGGCCGGTGCGACGCCACTGGTTGAAGTGCGCCACACGCGAATCACACGCGAAATCCTTCTCGGGACAAACGACCGG
>DATEKZ010000494.1:0-4724 GCA_035277185.1 Verrucomicrobiia bacterium | reverse complement strand
AGAGCTCGAATTCTCCTTGCGCGACAATGGCGTGGGGTTCGACATGAAGTACTCCGACAAACTCTTCGGCGTCTTCCAGCGGCTTCATCACGCGGACGAGTTCGACGGCACCGGGATCGGGCTGGCCAATGTCCGGCGCATCATCCATCGTCACGGCGGGCGAACCTGGGCCAGGGCAAAGGTCAACGAAGGGGCGACTTTTTACTTCACGCTGCGGGACGCGCCGGAGACTGATCGGCAGCGCATTTCACCCGGCTCCGCGATTCGGGCGAACCCCTGACTGCTTGAGAATCGCCGGGCGACTGTATTCCGGTCACACGCCCAACAACATCCTCGGAATATCCTTCCTGCTGATCGGCTCGCCCAGACCGAGCGGCGCGTCGGCGGGCACGGTTTCCGGGTCCGTGTAGGTGCCGAACATCCGGTCCCAAAAGCTGAAAGTCGTTCCGTAATTCGACCGGCTGTGGGCCGTGGAATGGTGCACGCGATGATACACCGGCGTGATGATGATCCACCGCAGCGGCCCAATGTTGACGTTCAGGTTGGTATGTTCCCAGAACTGGATGAGCAGCCCGATGGAATAACCGATGCCAGCCTCGATCGGGCTGAGGTTGAACACGAGCATGGGCACAGAGGCTGCCGGAATCGCATACAGGAACGAATGGAAGAAGCTCGTACGGAAGCCGGAGAACCAGTAGAGTTGCTCGATCGAGTGATGCCACGCGTGCGTCCGCCACATCAGGTCAAAGCGATGCTGGGCGCGATGAATCCAGTAGATGATGAAATCCACCATGAGGATGGCCACACCGATTTTGACGGCGCCCGGCAGCGTCTGCAACCAGTGCAGGTAGCCCAGCACCCAGGAAGGCGCACAGGCATTGACGAAGCCGGTAACCGTGAAATGGGAAACGCGATTCATCATGATCGCGAGGGCAAAGGAAAAGACGTCAATCTTCAAATCCTTCCAGCGATCAATCTCCCGGGCTGGGCGGACGCGTTCCAACACCTCGAACGCTGCCACCAGCCCAAAAAACGCCGCGACCTGATAATCCTGTGCGGAAAGCATATCGCGTGTGACGAATGATTTCCCAGATTTGCAGGAATAAAGCAAGAGGAGTCGAAAACAATTCCCTCAGGCCGCCACCAGGGATTCACCCCTCGCCGCCGGACGGCGGACGAAATTCGGCGAAGTTTTCAGCATCGTCCTGAAGCGGCGCCGGCGCTCGTTCGTCTCGCCGGTCGAATAGAGTCGCTTCACCAGATGCAGGAAGCCGTTTTGCAACTCGGCGACGGTCATGTTCCGGGGAATAAAGTTGATGTCGAACAGAGTGCAGAGTTCCCACGCTCCATCCCGGATGATGCGGCCTTCCCGCTTCAACCGTTGATACAACGGCGTGCCGGGAAATGCGGTCAGGAACGTCACCTGCACCTCGTAAAGGCCGGATTCCTTCACGAAGTTCAGCACCTCGTCGAACACTTCAGGCGTGTCGCCGTCGAGGCCGAGGATGAAACAGCCGTTCACGGTGACGCCGTATGATTGGATTTTCTGAATCGCGGCGATGTAATTGTCGCGCTGCCGCAGCTTGAAATTCGCGTTCTGTTCCACGCCGTCGAGGCTGGTCTTGCGCGGACTCTCCAGACCGATCAGGACCTGCTGGCAGCCGGAGTCGCGCATCAGGCCGAGCAATTCGTCATCCCTCGCCACGTTGATGTCCGCCTCGGTAAACCAGCGCAGTTTCTCCTTCTCCAGTTCGCGTAACAAACGCTTGTAGTGTTCGCGGTGAACGAAGCTGTTGTCGTCGGCGAACTCGATGAACGGGCGCGCCCAGATCCTTTTGATTTCGCGAATCTCCGCCATGACCTTCTCGACCGGCTTCAGCTTGTACCGCGGCGTGAGGAGAATGGAACTGGCGCAGAAGTCGCACTTGTGTGGACAGCCGCGGCTGGTCTGCACCGTGATGCGATTGTATCGGGCCGGGTCGAGCAGATCGAACCGCGGCATCGGCGCGTCACGGAGATCGAACTGGCCGCGACGTGACTGGACGTAAAACGGCTTCAGATCGCCGCGTTCGAAATCGCCCAGCACCTCGGGCCAGACCGGTTCCCCTTCCCCGATCACGACGCTCGCGCAATGTTCTTTCGTCTCCTCCGGCAACGCCGACACCGGAATGCCGCCCATCACCACCGGGATTCCCCGGCCTTTATAGAAGGCGGCGACTTCCCAGGCCTCTTTCAATTGGGCGGTGAACGTGCTGATCGCGACCAGGTCGAAATCCTCCGGCAGCGCGTCGGACTTCCCGAGATCAGCGATCTCGTGGTATTCGACGTCGAATTTTCGCGGCGTCAACCCGGCCAGCGTGAGCAAACCCAGGCTCGGCAGAGAAGCGATGATTTTGTTTCGCTCGACGAAACCGGGCAGCGTCAGCCCCAATTGGGTGAGTTCCTCGTTGTGCGCCCGCACGCCGCTCATGGCGATGAATCCGATCTTTTTCATAATCTCGCGACCTCCAAAAGGGTTAAAACTCCGGCGGTGGTCAGACTGATGACGGGAATCAGAAAAAGCGCGCGGAGACGGGGCCAGTGCGCCATGATCACGCAGCAGATCGGCATCGACGCGGCGCCGGCCACGAATCCCCAGGAAGCGATCGCCACCGTCACCGGGGTTTGAGCGAATTCGCGCGCGGTGAAGTAGAAGAGGAAATTCATGAGACCGAGGCCGAAGAACGAAATGTGGGCCAGTCGATAGAGCCGGCGTTTGAAACTGCCATACCCGCCCAGCCAGTTCTCCCGATGGAAGAACAGTCCGAGCAGGAATCCCGACACAAAACCCAGAACGATCCCAAGCCAGGCGCAGATCAGATTCAAATGCGCGTCGTGCCAGTTCGCTTGCATAAAGTGGCGCAACGGTATCGCGAGGGAACGGACGCGCGTGAATTGATAAATCTGAACCGGGAATCGACCGCGCGTATGGGCGCGCATCGGTGTTGCGAACTATCGCCGGAAGGAAAAGGGCGGCCGCGGCTACTTGAACAGGCGCGGCAGAAACGTCGTCAACGGCGGGAAGTAGGTGATCAACAGGACGCCGACGAACAACACAATCAGCATCGGCGTTACGGCGCGGGTGACTTCAATCATCGGTTTGTTGAAGCGATACGAGGAGAGCAAAAGATTCAATCCGACCGGCGGGGCCAGAAAACCCAACTCCATGTTGGCGAGAAAAATGATTCCGAGATGCACGGGATCCAGGCCAAACGCCACGCCGATCGGCACGAGCAGCGGAACAACCACCACGATGGCGGCATAGATCTCGATCAGGCCGCCCACAAACAGCAGCACCACGTTCAAACCAAGAAGAAAGAGCCATTTCGACTGAATCGTGGTCGTGGCCCACTGCTCCATCTTGTCGGGAACCTGAGCGTCCACCAGGTAATGGGTGAAGCCCAGCGCCACCCCCAGAATCAGCAGGACGCCGCCGACGAGCAACCCGCACTCCGTGATCACGCGCGGCAGGTCCTTGACCGGATGCAGGTCGCGATGAATCACGGTCGCCACGAGCAATGCATACGTCGCGGTCACTGCAGCGGCCTCGACGGTGGTTGGCACCGTGAACAGCGAAATGATCGCCACGACTGGAATCAACAATTCCCATTTGGCGTCCCATAGCGCGGCCCTGGCCTCCGAGACGTTGAAAGTTGTCCGGGCGGAACGTTCTTTCGGGCCCTGACGAATCCCCCACCACGCCGTCAACGCCACCAGGAGAATCCCCGGTCCGATGCCGCCGAGGAACATTTCCTTGATCGTGAGATTTGCCTGGGCGCTGTGATTGGCGACAATGGCGTAGAGGATCAAAGGAAGGCATGGCGGAAACAACATTCCGAGCGAACCGGCCCCGGTCAGCAGACCCAGCGCCGCCCGCTCGGTGTAGCGCGCCGCCAGGAGCACCGGCATGAGCACGCCGCCCAGCGCCAGAATCGTCACGCCCGAGGCCCCGGTGAACGAGGTAAAGAACGCGCACGCCAGGGCGGTCACTATCGCCGGGCCGCCGCGGAATTGTCCGACCAGCGCCTGAAAGACCCGCACCAGACGTTTGGACGCTCCGCCTTCGGCGAGGAAATACCCGGCCAGCGTGAAGATCGGGATGCTGGGCAGCATGTCGTTCGTCGTCAGGCTGTAATGCTTCAGCGGAACCGACAGCACGGGCAGGTCGTGCCCCCAAAACAGAATCAGCGCCGCCCCTCCCAACGCCGTGAAAACGGGCGCCCCCAGCAACGTGGCGATCACCAGGGCGGCCAGCGCCGGGACCATCCATCGGTCCGGCGACAATCCCGCATGCGGGATTCCCGCCACGGCGGCGGCCACGATCAGCCCCAGGGCCCGTCCCTTCCACGTTTCCGAAGTGCGCCACAGCAAACGCAAAGCGACCAGACCGAAGCCGAGCGGGAGGAACAGTTGAATGGTCCAGACTGGAATCCCGTACACCAGAATCTTGCCGAGCGGTTTCATGGCCAGCGCGTATTGCACACTGGCCACACAGAGGAAAAAACAGATCGCGGCGGCGAAAGCGCCGCTGAAGATTTGCGCCGCCGTTTTCGCCCGGCCCTTGAGCAGGGTCTGCGCCGGTGAGAGCGCCAGCAATCGTCCATCACGCGCCGCGAGGGCGCCGCCGAGCATCCCGACGATCAAGGTGAGATGTTGAACGATCGCGCTCGAACCCGAGATGCCCG
>DATEKZ010000493.1:0-6532 GCA_035277185.1 Verrucomicrobiia bacterium | reverse complement strand
GACGAATGTCGAAAGAATGACGAAGCTCGAATGATCGAATGATGACATGGGGCGCCAGAGTTCCCCATTTGGAATTCGGATTTCGGGTTTCTTTCGTCATTTGGAATTCGTCATTCGTCATTCACATCTCAGCGCCTCCATCGGATCGACTTTGCTTGCGCGGCGGGCCGGCAGCCAGCAGGCGAGCAGCGCAACGCCGACCAGCACCAGCGAGACACCGGCAAACGTGAGCGGATCCGTGGGTTTGATTTCATAGAGTAAGCGTTCCATCAGCCGTGTAGTCGCGAAGGCAAGCGCAACCCCGAAAGCGACGCCGACCAGAATCGTCTTCAGGCCCTGTCTCATTACCAGGGAGAGCACATCGAATCGTTGAGCGCCCAGGACCATCCGAACCCCAATCTCGCGCACACGCTGCTGCACGGAAAAATGCACGACTGCAAACGTGCCGATTGCGGACAGCAAGAGAGCCGCGAGCGAAAATGCGGACAGCAACGAGGTTTGAAATCTCCGTTCAAACAGCGACCTGCCAATTCGCTGTTCCATGGTGGAAATCCCGGATACAAAGACGCTCTTTTCGATCGCGCGAATCTCGCGCCGGACGGCGTCAGCCAGCGCGAGCGGATTTCCCGCGGATTTGACCAGCAATTCCATGCTGCGCTGCGGGTCTTGCCCCACGGGGACGAACACTTGGGCCATAGGCTCTCTCTCGAGGCGCTGGCGTCGCATATCTCGCGCGAGGCCGACGACGGTAAGCCAAGGGTTTCGCGATTCCGGAGGACCAAATTTGAATCGCATTCCCACGGGATCTTCTCCGGGCCAAAGACGCCGAGCCATGGTCTCATTGATGATGGCCACTCGAATCGTCCCGGAGCGGTCGCCCTCATCGAATAACCGACCGCGCAACAACGGCGCTCCCACTGCTCGAAACCAGGAGGGCGTAATCTCGTCGCTCCTCACTTCGTTCAACTCGGTTAGCATCCCTTGGTTCGGGCCTCCGTCGATCGTGATTCTCCCGGCGGCGTTGGGTCCGCCGAAAACGTCGCCAATCAAACCCACGGCTTCGACACCCGGCAACGCTTCCAACCGCCGGCTCAGCTCGGTATAGAACACCGTTGCTGCTTCGTTGGTTTTGAACTGCGGGAGGGCCAGCGTCGCGCTCAGCAGATTCTCGGGGTTGAAGCCGAGATCCTTCGTGCGGACATTTTGAAAGCTGCGAAGAAGCAGTCCCGCGCCAAACAACAGCGTGAACGCCAGGGCGACTTGTCCGACGAGCAACGCGTGACGCAGAGAAGTTTGACGCAGTCCTCCTGTTCCCCTCGCGCCTTCCTTCAACGCTTCGTTCACATCGAGGCGCCGCGCTTGAAGACCAGGAACAATCGCGAAGAGGAGGGTTGCCAGACCCGTCAACACAAGAGCGAAGCACAGCACCGCGGGATCGAGCTGGACTTCAGTCAGACGGGGAATCCGCGTTCCGCCGAGGGCGCGTACCAGTCGAATGATGAGATCCGCCAGCGAGATTCCAGCCACGCCGCCCAACAGTCCAACCGGCAGGCATTCGACGACCAATTGCCGGGTCACGCGCATTGGACCGGCCCCCAACGCAACGCGCGTGGCCAGTTCTCGCCGCCGTGCGACACCGCGGACGAGAAGCAGATTGGCGAGATTCGAGCACCCGATGAGGAGCACGGCAAAAACGGCGCCGAACAGAATCCACAAGGCCAGCCGCAGATTCGGTCCCGCGATTTCCTGGGACAACGACGTCACTCGCGCGCTGAGATTTCGCCTCGCGCTCGGCAGCGTTTTCGCGATTCGCGCAGTGACACTCCGCAACTCGGCTTGCGCCTGATTGATACTGAAACCCTGCTTCAACCGGCCGAGCACAAACCACGGACCAGCGCCACGCGGCGCATCTTGTTGAGGCGCTTGCAATGTCCAAAGCCCGAAATCCCCATCTGGAAACGTGAAGTGTTCCGGCATGACTCCGATAATCTCCGTAGTCTGGCCGTTGATCTCGATAGTTCGTCCCACGATGTTGGAATCGCCAACGAACCGGCTTTGCCAGAACCCGTGACTCACCACGACGACCGCCGCGCGCTGATTTGCTTCCTCCTCTGTGAACGTTCGCCCCAAAAGCGGCACCGCCCGCAGCACGGAAAAGAAGCTGGCCGATATCCGCGTCGCGCCGACCCTTTCTTGCTCCTCCCCTCCGGTCAGAAGACAGGAAGCTGGATCATAAATTGCGAGGTCTTCGAAAGCTCGACATTGCTCTCGCCAGTCGAGGTAGGTTCTATATGAAGTTTGTGTCGGGCGAGCATCTCCTACCTGTGTCGAAGCCGAAATCAGCCGCTCGGGTTCAGAGAACGGAAGCGGTCGCAAGATGACCCCGTTAATGAGACTGAAGATTGCAGTGCTCGCGCCAATACCGAGCGCGAGCGTGACGACGGCCACGCCGGTGAAGCCGGGGTTCTTCAGCAATTGGCGGACGGCGAAGCGGAGGTCGCTTAGCATAGGGACGAGTAATCAGTGACAAGTGCCGGCCGCAAAAATTCCAAATCCCAAACACCAAGCTCCAGAGAAATTCCAAGCTCCAAGTTCCAATGACGGCCGCGCGGCCAAGGATTGGAGCTTGAGATTTGGAGCTTCTTTGGGATTTGGAACTTGGAACTTGGAGCTTTCATTCGCATCGCAGCGCCTCCATCGGATCGATCCGCGCCGCGCGTCGCGCGGGCAGCCAACACGCCAGGAGCGCCACTGAGACGAGCAGCAGTGAAACGCCGGCGAAGGTCACGGGGTCGGCAGGGGTGACTCCGTAGAGCAAGCTGCGGATGACGCGTGTGAGCGCCAGGGCAGCCAGGAGGCCGATGCCCACGCCGGCGAGCGCCAGCTTCATTCCCTGGCCGATGACGAGCGAGAGCACATCGCGTTTCTGCGCGCCCAGCGCCAGGCGAACGCCGATCTCGCGCTGGCGTTGCGCCACCGCATAGGCCAGCACACCGTAGAGCCCTACCGCGGCCAGCATTAGAGCCAGACCGGCAAACAGACTCAGCAATCCGGTCTGGAGACGCGGTTGCGCCACGGTTTCCGAGAGCAGGTCGTCCATCGTTCGGATCAGTGGCGGAGGCAGATTCGGAATCACCGCCCTGGTTTCGCGGCGAATGGCTTCGGCAAGCGTCGCGGGATTGCCCGTCGTACGGACGAGGAGGGTCGGGCTCTGCATCGGCCACTGCCAATAAGGCACATAGACTTCCGGCACAGCCTCGGGCTGCGGATGCAGCGACTTCACGTCGCTGACCACGCCGATGATTTCGCTCCACTCCGGCAGACCCCAGACATTCGTGGCGCTCAACGGCGGCTGCTTGGCGCCCATCTTGAAACGCTGGCCGATCGGATCTTCGTTCGGAAAATAGCGCCGGGCCATGGTCTCATTGATCAGCACCACGCCGGGCGCCTCGAGCGTATCGGCCTCGGTGAAGTCGCGTCCGCGCTGCACGCGCGCGCCCAGTGCGCGCAGCCAGTCGGGTGTGATGCCCTTGAACTCCGCCTTCGGTTGTTCCTCCGGTTTGAGCGTTGGCCGGCCAAAGATTGCGACGGATTCATGCGGCGGCCGATTCTCGCGGCGCAGCAAGCGGCTACCCGCGCCCACGGCCTGCACTCCGGGCAACGCGCGAAGGCGTTCGATCAATTCCCTCAAAGGCACCTGTGGACGCGTCGCGGTCGGGCGCACCCAGGTCGTAAATCCGGACACGGAGAAATCGAGTTCTGCGGTCAACAGATGCTCGGATTGGAAGCCGCGCTCGGCGCGCAACATCCGGGCGAAACTTTGCAGCATCAATCCCGCGCCAGCCAGCAGCACCACGGACAACGCGACTTCAGCAACGACCAGGACGTTGCGCGTGCGACCCGCCGCAGTCCCGGCGGACGCTCCGCGCGAGCCTTCCTTCAACGCCTCATTCAAGTCGGGCCGCGAGAACTGCCACGCCGGGGCCAGCCCGAACAGCACGCCGGTAAGCACGGAGATACCGAGCGTGAAACCGAGCGCCGTGCCGTCGAGCGTCACCTCGTTCAGGCGCGGAATGTTGCCCGGACTGGCGGCGACGAACAGTTGCAACCCACCCCAGCCCAGGAAGACACCGATCGCGCCGCCGATGGCCGCCAGCAGAACGCTTTCGATCAGCAGTTGGCGCATGACCCGCCAGCGACCCGCGCCCATCGCCAGGCGCAACGCGATTTCCTTCTGCCGCGTGGCCGCGCGGGCGAGCATCAGGTTCGCGACGTTCGCGCAAGCGATGAGCAATACACCCGCGACGACACTCCATAGCACCATCAGCGCCGTGCGCAGATTGCGTCCAAGCGCCTGATGCAGCAGCGGCACCACGGCGACCTCGTTCCCGATGGTCTCTCCGGGATACGCCTGCCTGAGCCGCGCCTGAATCGCGCTCATTTCCGCGCGTGCTTGCACGAGGGTCACGCCCGGCTTGAGCCGCGCGATGACGTTGTGCCAATGCGCCGAGCGTCGATTATCGAGCGTGACACCCATCCAGCCCATCGGCAGCCACAGTTCGCACCGGCTCGGAAGGCCGAAGCCCGGCGGCATCACCCCTACGATCGTGTATTCGCGACGTCCGTAGGTATCGAGGGTCAGTGGGCGGCCAATCACATTCGCGTCGCCGCCGAAATAGCTCTGCCACAAACCGTAACCCAGCACCGCGGCGCGATTGCCTTCCTTCCGATCTTCCTCCGGCAACAACGTGCGACCCAGCAGAGGTTTTGTGCCCAGGGTCGTGAACAGGCTGGCGGACGTGTAACTGGCACGAACCTTTGCGGCGGTGTCGCGCAAAACCAGGTTGAAGTCTTCGACACCCTCCCAGCCCGGACTGACGGCCATATCGGAGAACACCGTGTTCTGCGCGCGCCAATCGAGGTAGTTAGGTCCGCTTACCCGCTCCTGCTCGATGCCCCGCTGCGGACTGCTCTCCCAAAGCGTCACGAGTTGATTCGGCTCCGGATACGGCAACGGTCGGAGCAACACGCCATTGATAATGCTGAAAATCGCCGTGTTCGCGCCGATGCCGAGCGCGAGCGTGAGCGCGGCCACGGCGGTGAAGCCGGGATTCTTCAGTAACTGACGGAAGGCGAAGCGGAGGTCGTTCATGAATTGGTGATCAGCGGTTCATTCACTTCGCAAGGCTTCCATGGGATCAACCCTCGCCGCACGACGGGCAGGCAGCCAGCCGCCGGCCAACGCCGCGAGGGCGAGTACGCAGGGCACCGCGAAGAACGTGAGCGGATCGGATGGGCTGATCTCAAACAGAAGGTTGCGCAGCAAGCGCGTCAGTCCGAACGCGGCCAAGAGGCCCACAAGAATCCCCGTCCCCGAGAACTTCACCGCCTGTCTCAGGATCAATCCCTGCACCTGGTGTCGTTGCGCGCCCAACGACATCCGCACGCCGATTTCGTGGCGGCGCTGGGCCACGACGCAGGCCATCACGCCGTAAACGCCGACCAGGGCCAGGAGCAACGCCACACCCGCGAAGGTCGAAAGCAGCAGCATCTGGAGGCGTTGTTGTGCGACCGAGTCCTCCATCAACGACGACAACGTTCTGACGCCGTAGAGCGGTTGCCGGGAATCCAGCCCGGCGACGGCTTTCGTGAGCGCCGGGATCAAGGCGACGGGAATACCTTTTGCCTTCAGCACAATCTGGCCGGTGAACCAGCAGCGCTGCATGATTGGGAAGTACATCTCCGGCCCCGGCTGGGCGGTGATGCTCCGCTGGCGCGTGTCCCGGATGACGCCCACGATCTCGGTGGGCCGGTCACGGTGGCCGTCCATCACGCGGAGCCGTTGGCCGATGGCGTCTCCCTTCGGGAAGAAGGTCCGCACAAAGGATTCGTTCACGATGGCGGCAAACGGCGCATCCACGGTGTCGTTGTTGTCGAAATGCCGTCCTTGAAGCAGTGGAATGCCCATGGTCTGAAAGTAGTTGGGACTCACCTGCGAGTAGCCTGCTGCCTGCGGTTCCGACGGTTTCGGCTCCGGTCTGCCCAGCACGAGGACCTGCATGTTCGCACCGACGGGCGTCAGCGGCATGCCCATGACCACAGCGGCGGATTCGACTCCCGGCAACGCGGCGGCGCGTTCCACCACCTGGGCGAGGAACGCCTTCCGGAACGGCTCCCGTTCGCTGAAGCTGTTTCCCGGAAAGCGCGAGTCGGGCATAAACAGGGACGCGGTGAGGATGTTCTCCGGAACGTAGCCCGGGTCCAAAGCGTGGATGCGCGCGAAGCTCCGCAACATGAGCGTCGCCCCCACCAGCAGCACCAGCGCGAGCGCCAGTTGAATGGCCACGAAGCTTCCGCGAATTCGTCCGCCTCTTCCCGCCGTGGTGCCGCGCGCCGCGTCCTTCAGTACTTCACCGAGACTCACCCGCGACGCGAACCACGCGGGAGCGAGACCAAAAGCAATCCCGGTGATCACGGTCACCAGGATCGAAAACCCGGCCACCGTCATATCCAAATGAACGTTCTCAAGTCG
>DATEKZ010000492.1:0-3026 GCA_035277185.1 Verrucomicrobiia bacterium | reverse complement strand
CGCGCGGTTTGTCGAAACCTTCCGGTGCGTCCGGGAACGCGGGCTTGTCATCCGGCTTCAATTCGATTGGTCCGCCGAACCCGCGGCCGCGGCGGCCTTCGGGGGCGTTTGTTGCTGCTGCATTCGCCGATGCGGATTGCGCTGGCGCCGCTTCCGCTTTGGGACCGGTGCCGTCGCGCTTCGCCGTGGCTTCCGAAGAACCAAAGTCGCCGACTTTGCGGGTGAACTTGATTTCGCTGCCGGAAACTTTGCCTGTGTAGGTGATCTTGATCTCGTTGTCCTGAATTTTCAGCGGTTCGACAAACGTCACCGTGTCGCCCTCGACCCTGCCTTCCTTCAACTCGGCTTCGCGCTTTTCGCCCTCCCTCTCGACACTGGCCTTGCCGGTCACGTTCGCGCCGTCCTGCTTGAGCGTGAACGTGTATTTCTGCAAACCGCGCTGCGTCTCGAACTCGGCGTTCCACGTGCCGGTGATGTCCGCCGCGAAAGCGGAAAGCGAAGCGACTGCGATGGTCAGGAATGTGATGCCAGTTTTCATGGTATTGTCGGTTGATCGGTTGAAACGAACGTTAGTCTTTGAACAGGAGCGGGGCGAACTGATACAGGCTGCGCCGCCACGATTGCCACTCGTGCGCGGTTTTGGGTGACTCGTAGAATACGGCTTTGATGCCGGCGTCTTTCAGCGCGGCGGTGTTCGCCTTGGGATCGCCGCCGAACCCACGGCCACCGACGCGGTTGGTGCCGAGTTCGCCACTGCCGTAGCTGATGAAGACAAGTTTCACCTTTTCCTTGAACGCGGCGATGTCGGTAATGTTCGTCACCGCAATGCTGCCGCCGCTGAACACGCCGATGTGCGAGAACTTGTCGAGGCGGGCCAGCGCGATGGACCGCGTCTGCATGCCGCCCATCGAAAGGCCGGCCATCGCACGGTGAGGTTGATCGGCGATGGTTCGGAAGTTGGAGTCGACGAACGGAATGAAGTCTTCGAGGAGCGCCTTCTCGAACGCGCTGAAGTTGAACGCGCGTCCGCCCGGACCCGCTGCAGCGTTCGTCGCCCCAACTCCGGCCGGGGCCGCGTTCGTCCGCCGCGGTCCGCCACCGAATGGGTTGCCGCCGTATTCCATCGCGATGATGAACGGCTTCGCTTTTCCCTCGGCGATCAGGTTGTCCATAATCAGACCGGCGTAGCCCTGGCGGCCCCAGCCCGTTTCGTCTTCACCTGCGCCGTGCTGCAGATAGAGCACTGGGTAACGCTTGCTCGGGTCTTTGTCGTAATCGGGCGGCGTGTAAACGAAAGCGTGCCGGTTGGTGTTGCTCGACTTCGCGAAGTAATGAACTTCGCGGAGCTGCCCGTGCGGCACGTTCTTGAGCGCGTAGAAATCCGCGTCCTTCGCCGGCACTTCGACGGCGCTACCCCAGCGGCTTGAGCCGTAGAAGTAATGGCTGTTCGGATCGGGCACCTCGGCTCCGTCGATCTTGATGGCGTAATAGTGAAAACCTTCATCCAAGGGGCGTGTGTAGCCGTACCAAGCACCATCTTCCCCCTTGGAGAATTCGCTGCTGTCTCGAAAAGTGCAGCCCACGCTTTTGGCTTCAGGCGCAACGATGCGGAATTTGACGCGGCCTTCCGAGTTGACCTGCGGATATTCTTTCCCTGTCTGATTCGATGGCGCGGGTTTCCAGTCATCAGCCGGCGCTTTGTCCTGTGCGACACAAAGCCGGCTCGACAGAATCGAAGCAAATACGAGGACCGATAGTTTTATTTTCATGGTTCACTTATGAGTTTCATTGGATCTGTTGCAATCTTCCCGCTTCCGCACTTTTCTGCGCGGCAATCGGATCGGGTTGCGGTTTACCGACGGAATACAGCGCTCGGACTTCACCGGTGTTCAACGCCCGGTTGAACAGGTAGAATTCATCCATCGCGCCGCTGAAGTTTCGAATCATGAACGGATCCTCCTTTGGGAACCCTTTGGCGTTCCAATTGCCCAATTCGGCCGCGCCGATGCGAAAGGGTGGTTCGATTTTCAATGCGTTCTCGCCCACTGGAATCCCGTTGACGTAATGCGCCACACGCTTCGCGCTGCCATCGAGCACCACGGCCACATGGAGCCACATCCCGAACTGATCGAGCGTGAGGACGGGCTTGCTGGCGCAAATCTGGTACTGGTTGGTCTCGTGGCCGATCACAGTCAGACCCAGCACGCCATCATTGCGAATGAGCCAGTGAATCGTCCCAGGCTCAAATCCATCGCTCATGAAGAGGGAGTTGAGCTTCCGATCCAATCCTTGCACGCGCACCCAGGCCGCGACCGTCAGCGCCTCGAATTCGCCGGGAACGCTCGACCGCACGCGGTCATTCACATTCCGAAACTCCAGCGCCCGCTTGTCTGGCCAGCGGCCTTCGATCCACTGGCAGCCCACGATGGCCCCATCGGCAAGGGTGGATGCGTGGCTGCTCGTATTCGGAAGCCGCCAGTCCGTCTCGCGTTCGAATGCGAAACGCACCAGCAGCGACGGGTCGCGACTAAGCCTAACGCTGGCCGCACGCCACTGATTGCATCGACGTGACTCAGCGGCCACGGACTTCGCTTGCAGATTGAACAGCGACGCGAACGCGGCCTGGTCGGCAGCGATGAGTCGGAGATGCGAGCTCTCCGCCACAACGGCACTGCCTTCCTGCAAGTTCTGTTTAGCGGCGTCGCCTGCCGGCTCGAAGTCCACGTTGCCTTTGAACACGTGCAGTTCCGTCCGGCGCTCTCTCACATCAAGACCGAACACCGTAGCGACATCCGTCACGTTCAGCTGCGGAGTGCGAATGCGAAAACCACGCGCTTGCGGCGGAACGTCTGCCGTCAGCCGTCCGCCGCGGCAGGAAGCCTGGCTGGGAGAGATGAGTTGGAGTTCGGTCGGTCCCTCAATCACGACGCGCGCACCGCTGTAGAAGACGATTTGCGCCAAACCCGAGTTGAGCCGCAGCCAGCCCGGCTCCAGCGGCGCTCCCAATCGCGGCGCTTCGCCATCCT
>DATEKZ010000491.1:0-9975 GCA_035277185.1 Verrucomicrobiia bacterium | reverse complement strand
GGATCGTGCGCAGGCGGCGCGGCAGGTTCGGTTTCAATGGCGGTCTTCTCGTCAACCGCGATGGCTTTTTCGGAATCGTCCGCTTTGACACCGGCGGTGTCGCCACTGGAACCTTCGGGTTTTGACTCCTGGTTCTTCTCTTTGCCCCTGGGTTTGCCGAGGATGACGGCCGAGGTTGCGGCCGCGATTTCCCTGGCCGGAATGACCTCTCCCTCGATCTCGGCGGGCGTTTCGGGTTCCGATTCGGGTGACTTCGATCTTGGCCGGGCCGTTGAACGGAACGATTTGGCCTGCGGAACACTCAGGTCGCGCACGGTGGGTTCGGGCACGGGCTGGAGATCGGCGCCGAGACCGGCTTTGGTGACCTGTTCCTGCAATTTTTTGGCCTGACGCTCGAGTTCGCGGGCGCGGCGTTCGAGTGCCTTTTCTTCCGCCGACAAACCCTCCTCCGTTTTGACCGGGTGTCGGCGCAGGAGTCCGCGCAACCATTCGCCGAGTTGAAAATTGGTGAGGAACAGGAGACTGATGAAGTAGAGGGTGGCGAAGATGATCGTGGCGCCGACGTGGCCAAAATGGCCGAAGAGGTATTTGTTCATCATCAGGCCGATCCATCCGCCGGCACTCGCCGTGCCGAGGTTGAACGTGATGCGATCAAGAAAACCGGCTTCAGCGGCGTGAGGATCCGCTGCCAGCTTCGAGAGAGCCGACTGGCTTGTGTAGAGATCGAGCAGACCCATGCAACAGAACACCAGGATGGCAGCCCAGGGCCAACGACGATGAAAGTACGCCATGAGCAGGAACAAATAACTCAGGCCAAAACAAAACAGGAGGATCGGCAGCAGATACGCAGCCGCCCCGAGGAGAAAAAACAGAAGAAAGCCGAGCCACGCGCCCGCAGGCCCGATCCAATTGTGGGTCGTCGGGTTCGTCGCGGTGCCGGTTGCCGACACGTCTTTCGGGTCGTAGGAAAAGAGCGCGACGAGCGTCAGCACGGAAGCGGCAATCAGGACGATGCCGATGATGTCACCGAAGCCGCGCGCGGCGACTTCGCTGGACGATGCTTTGCGAGCCATGCGCGCAGACTAAATCAGCACCTGTCAAAGTTCAAAGGTCTTGTTTGTGCGCAGTCCGTCTGCCGCTCCCCAAAAGCGGGTCGGTCGGTCCTGATCGTGGGCGAGCAGCTCGACGTGGATGACGCCACCCGGCAAGATTAGACGTTGAACGACAAACGCCAAACCTTAGACTGGCGAGCCATGGCGAACGATCGAGGCTCGCAGATCAGGAAGCTTCAAGCCGAAGCGCAGTCGTTGCTTGACGACCGTGGACTGGCGGTCCTGGACGAAACCGGGCTTCACCCGTTCAAAAAATTCATCCACTTCTGGGTGCGTGTCGGGAAAAGTTTCGTCCGGAATCGGTGTCTGGTCCGCTCCTCGGCTCTGGCGTACACGACCTTACTGGCGCTGATTCCCCTGCTGGCCGTCGGATTGGGTGTCTCCACCAGTTTGTTGAAAAGCGGAGACGCCGAGACGAAAGAGATGATTACCAGGCTCATCGACGAACTGGCGCCGCAGTTGGGCAGTATTCCGGGGACGGAGGAGGAAAAGGCCGAGGCGCGCCTTAAGGTCGTCGAACAAATCCAGTCCTTCATCAAGAACATTCACAGCGGGGCGCTTGGACTGAGCGGCACGGTGGCCCTGGTCTTTGTGGCGATCGGCCTCTTGAGCACGATCGAAGCGACTTTCAACGACATCTGGGGTGTTCCCCGCGGCCGCAACTGGTTTGCGCGGCTGATCCATTATTGGGCCGCCATTACGCTCGGACCGCTCGTCGTTGTCCTCGTCATGGGATCCGTCATTGGATCGCAGCTCCCCGCGGCGGCGCCGGACAAGTCTGATAGAAGCGGCGCCACCGTGGACGGCAGCACCAGGGCGTCCGCATCGAAAGCGAACGCCGCGAACCCGTCCGGCGGAATTCAGACCACGAATGTCGATTTCATGACGCGGACGCAATCGACGGTGAAAGCATTCAGGCTGACTTTCTGGGGGCGGCTTTGTTTCAAGGTGCTGCCTTTTTTCGTTCTGAGCGGCTCGTTCATGCTCCTTTACCAGCTCATGCCGAACACCAAAGTACACTGGAAGGCGGCGCTGGTCGGCGGACTGGTCGCCGGGGCCCTCTGGATCGCGAACAGCAATTTCAACGCCCTCTTCGCCTCACGCGTGGTATCGGCCAGCAAGATCTATGGACCGCTCGGCGCCATCCCCATCTTTTTATTGGGGCTCTATCTGTCCTGGACGATCCTGTTGTTTGGCTCTCAAGTCGCCTATGCGTTCCAAAACCGGCGCGCGTATGCGCAGGAGAAACAGGCGGAGGTCGTTAACCAGCGCGGGCGCGAGTTCATCGCGTTAAGAGTCATGACGCTGGTCGGCCAGCGCTTCCACCGTGGCGAGAAACCGCCCGCCACGGCGGAGATCGCTGAAGCCCTGTCGGTGTCCAGCCGGCTGGTCAGCCAGGTCATCCAGCCGCTGCTCCAAACCAAACTCCTCTTTGAAGTCAATACACCCGAAGCGGCCTACAGTCCGGCACGTCCGTTGGATCGGATCACCTGTCAGGATATCCTTCAGACGCTGCGCGCCGGCGTGGGACAATCGCCGGCGACGCGCGAAGAGCCGACGCGCGAGCTTGTGCAAGGCGCGTTTGACGAAATTCGCGCCGGCGAGGAGCGGGTGGCCGGTTCTCTCACGCTTCAGGAGATGGTGCGCCGCACCGAGGCAGGCGACGGCGAGACGCGCGGTTGAAGAGGCGGCGGGGCCTCCCTGTTGCGCTGCCATTTGCTTTTCAGATAGGAATTTCGCAGCCGGCTGCTAGATTCCCGCCATGCGTACGGTCATCTACCCCGGGAGCTTCGATCCGTTGACCAACGGTCATCTGGATGTCATCCAACGGGCGGCGAAACTGTTTGACCGGGTCGTTGTGGCCATCGCCACGAATGAGAGCAAGAACCCCCTCTTCAGCCTGGCGGAGCGCCGGGACCTCGTGTCCCGCTGCGTAGAGGGCCTGAAGAATGTGGAAGCCGACACGTTCGACGGGCTGTTGGTGAACTATGTGGAGCGGAGGTCCGGGCAGGCGATCATCCGCGGCCTGCGCGCGGTGTCAGATTTCGAGTTTGAGTTTCAGCTCGCGTTGATGAATCGTAAGCTCAACGAACGAGTGGAAACCATCTTCATGATGCCCAAAGACACCTACACATTTCTGAGTTCGCGAATCGTGAAGGAAATCGCGCGGCTCGGCGGCGACGTCAGCCCGTTTGTGCCGCCGGTCGTACAGAAGGCGCTGACGGCCAAATTGTCGAAATCGAAAGGAAAGAACTGAACCGCCATGCCTTTGCTTTTCAACGTCCGGCACCTGGAACGGAAGCCTTTGTTCCTGGAGGGAGAACTCCCGGCGGCGGAGCTGGAGCTGGACGGGATAGACGAATTGATCCACGTCCATCAGCCTTTGCGGTACGGTCTGGAGGTGGAACGGCACGAGCGGAGCATTCTCGTCCACGGCCGCCTGGAGCTGCGACTCGAGTGCGAGTGCGTTCGCTGTCTGCGAGCCTTCGGCCAGACTCTGGATCTGGCCGACTGGACCTGCCTTCTGCCCCTGGAAGGCGACGACAAGGTGTTGGTGAGCAATGACTGCGTGGACTTGACGCCCTACCTGCGCGAAGATATTCTGCTTGCGTTTCCGCGACATCCGTTGTGTGAATCCGAGTGTCACGGCCTGCCAACAGCGCCGCGAAACAGCGCAAAACCACCGAGCGGCGCGAGCCAGAACGAGGGAATCTCGTCTGCCTGGGCCGAGTTGAACAAATTGAAATTGTAGAAAGTTGATCTATGGGTGTACCCAAACGTAAACCGTCGCGAAGCCGTCAGCGTATGCGACGGGCTTACAACAGCGTGCTGAAACTGCCCCAACTGAGCACTTGCCCCCAGTGCGCCGCCCCGTACGTGCCTCACCGGGTTTGTCCAGCTTGCGGGTATTACAAAGGACGTCAGGTCATCACGGTTGAGGCGTTGGCCTGAGTTGCGGCTTTCAGAGCGCGGAGGTGGAGTTTGTTCACTCTGCGCTCTTTTGCTTTATGCGAATCGTCGTCGATGCCATGGGTGGCGACCACGGTTGCGACGTGGTCATCGAAGGCGTCAAACTGGCGCTGCAGGCTTATCCCGGAATCGCCGAAGTGTGCCTCGTGGGCAACGAGTCCGAAATCCAAAAAGGCCTCCACCGAACTCGCCTGGACGACCGGCGGCTCAAAGTCTTCCACACGGACGAGGTCCTGACGATGGAGGACAAGCCGCTCGATGTTTTGCGCCGGAAAAAGGACTGCTCGATGGCCCGGGCGCTGGACCTGGTCAAACAGGACGAAGGCGACGCCATGATTTCACGGGGCAACACCGGCGGATTGATGGCCGCGGCCACAGTCAAATTGCGGCCGCTCGAAAACGTCGAGCGTCCCGCCATCGCCACCATCATTCCCACTCCAAAAAAAGAGTTCCTCCTCCTGGACGCGGGCGCGAATCCGGAATGCAAACCGATTCATCTCGCCCAGTTCGCCATCATGGGAAATGTCTATTCGCGTGAAATCCTCGGCAACCCGCGGCCGCGCGTCGGCATCCTCAGCAACGGAAAGGAGGAGATGAAAGGCAACGATTTGACCCGCGACGCCGCGGAGCTCTGCCGGCAGCTCGATCTCCATTTTCTCGGCTACGTCGAGGGGCACGACCTGTTTGAGGACCATGTGGATGTGGTCGTCGCGGATGGGTTCATCGGAAACATCGTGCTGAAGACTTGCGAGAGCATGGGCAAAGGGATCAAGGTGATGTTGGAAACGGAATTGACGCGCAATCCGCTCCGCAAGCTCGGCGCGGCGCTGGCCTACGGCGGCCTTCGCCACATCAAACGGCGCATGAACCCCGACAACTACGGCGGCGCGCCCCTGCTCGGATTGAACGGCACCGTCATCAAGGCGCACGGGTCGGCCCGCCCCCTGGCCATCATGAACGCGATCCGCGTCGCCACCGAAACCATCCAGCACACTATCAATCGGCTTATCGCCGGCGAGATCGCCGCGGCCAAGGAACGGCTTGCCAGCGTCAAAAAGACGGTTCAAACTACGGCCACCGCATGACTTCCCCGACTACGAAGGTCATCAAAAACCCTCGCGCGCGGCACGGATTCCGCGGCCGGACTTGCTCCATCGCTTCGGTTGGATCGTACGTTCCTGAGCGGGTGCTGACCAATGCTGACCTGGAGAAGATGGTGGACACCTCGGACGAATGGATTACCACGCACACCGGCATCAAGCAGCGGCGCATCGCCGCGAGTGACGAATACACCTCGGATATGGCCGCCAAAGCCGCGTTGCGCGCGATGAAGAAGGGAGGAATCCTGCCCGAGCAGATCGACCTGGTGATCGTGGCGACGATCACTCCGGACATGCCTTTTCCAGCGACGGCCTGCCTCGTGCAGCAGAAAATCGGCGCGTTTCGTTCCGCCGCCTTTGACATCGAGGCCGCCTGTTCCGGGTTCATTTATGCGATGGAGATCGGCCAGCAGTTCATTATGTCGCGCACTTACGACACGGTGCTGATCATCGGCGCCGAAAAACTCTCTTCCATCATCGACTGGACCGACCGAAACACCTGCGTTCTGTTCGGCGACGGTGCCGGCGCGGCCATCCTGCAAAGCCGCGCGAACGCGCACGGCTTGCTTACGGCCTGCATGGGAGCCGACGGCAGCAAGGCCGATCTCCTGTCGATGCCCGGAGGCGGTTGCCGCTGCCCCGCCACCGCGGAATCCGTCGCCGGCCGGTTGCATTACCTGCGGATGGAAGGCAAGGAAACGTTCAAGAATGCCGTGAATGCGATGTGCACGGCTGCCCAGGAATCGTTGCGCCGCTGCGAACTCGACATCACGCGGATCAAATGCATCATTCCTCATCAGGCCAATCAACGGATCATCGAAGCCGTCGGCGAGCGTCTCGGAGCCAGGCCGGAACAGGTGTTTGTCAATCTGGACAGGTACGGCAATACCTCGGCCGCTTCGGTCGCCATTGCCCTGGACGAGGCCGTTGAATCGGAACGCATTCAACGGGGGGACCTGATCCTGCTGATTGTCTTCGGCGCCGGGCTGACCTGGGCGGCGGCCGTCATCGAATGGTAAGCGTTTCGTTGACGCCAGCGGCGCGTATGATAGATTAAACCAGCTTTAGACGACCCAACATGAGCACAAGCAAACTCGACACCTCCGGAGTCTTTCATCCCGTCACCCTTCAGGGCGACCGAACTCAACTCAGCCTGCCACCCGATGCCGTCCGCTTCCGAAAAAACGGCATTGAATTCAGGGCGCCAACGCCAATCCCGGCCTGGACCGAGATGACGGTGGCCCTGCAGTCGCCCGGCGAAACCGGAAAAGTCACCTGCACGGGCATCGTGGTCGCCTGCGACGGCAATCGTCACACCGGCTATGCCGTTTCGATGTTGTTCCTGAATCTTTCCCGCCAGTCCCAGGAGCGGCTGAACCTGCTCGCCTTTTCTCAACTGGCCTGAGTCCCGCCGGCTTGCAAAGCTGCCGACATGGAACTCTTCCATCGTATTCTGCAAACCGCCATCGACGGCGGGGCGTCCGACGTTCATCTCAAAATTGGCACCCCAGTCATCTTTCGTATCAACCGGCAGCTCGTCGCCGTTGAGGCGCCCACACCCACTCCCGATTGGATGGGGAAGGTCGTCGAGACCATCGTGCCGCGTCACTTGAAGAAGCGGCTCGAAGAAGACCACGAAGTCGATTTTTCGTATTTCGTACAGGGAGTGGGGCGCTTTCGAACCAACCTTTTCCAGCAACGAGGCGAATTCTGCCTGTCGATGCGCTACGTCAAGACCCAGATTCCAAGTTTCGAACAGTTGGGCCTTCTGGAAGTCCTCAAAAAAATCGCCGAGTCGCCGCGCGGCATCGTGCTGCTGTCCGGTTCGACCGGTTGCGGCAAGTCCACGACGCTGGCGGCGATGGTCGAACACATCAACGCCAGCTTCAAAAAGCACATCATCGCGCTGGAGGATCCGATTGAGTTTGTGTTTGAAGACAACCAGTCGGTCATCGAACAGCGCGAAGTCGGCCTGGACACCCTTTCATTTGAGTACGGCCTGAAGCACATTCTCCGTCAGGACCCGGACATCATCATGATCGGAGAGATGCGCGATGCCACCAGCTTTTCCGCGGCGATGAGTGCGGCCGACACCGGACACCTGGTGCTTTCAACGTTGCACACGACGAACGCCGCTCAATCCGTCGGCCGCATTCTGGACTTCTTCAAAGCCGACGAGCGCGATCAGGTGCGGCGCCAACTGGCGGCAACGCTCCAGGCCGTCGTCTGCCAGCGCCTGGTCAACACCATCCACGGAGCAGTCACGCCGGCCCTGGAAATCATGATCAACACGCCGACGGTCAGAAAGCTGATCGAGGAAAACCGACTGGACAAATTGCCGGCGGCCATTGAGACGGGCCTGGATGACGGCATGCAGAATTTCAATCAATCGCTCTACAATCTCGTCAAGGAACGTAAGATCACCGAGAAGGAAGCGCTGGCCAAGGCGAGCAATCCGCAGGCACTGGAGATGAATTTCAAGGGCATCTTCCTCGACGAGGCGCGCCGGATTCTGACCTGAAACGTCACCACTTCGGCGCCACGTACAGTTCCCCGCCCTCGAGGTGCTTCACGATCATCTCCACCGTGCGTTCAATCGAACCGCGGTTTTCACTCACAACTTGCAAGGCGTTCTGACCCAGGGTTTGCCGCCGGTGTTCGTCCGCGAGCAGCTCGACCAGCGCCTGTTCCAGCCCGGCGACGTCGCGCACCTGCACGGCTCCGCCTCTTTTCAGGAATGAGTCCACAATGGCCGCGAAGTTCTGCATGTTCGGGCCGAACACCATCGCTTTGCCCAGCGCGCCCGGTTCGATAGGGTTCTGGCCGCCCTCCGCCGTCAGGCTTTTCCCGACGAAAATCACCGTCGCGTGCTCGTAAAAGTATCGGAGTTCGCCGGTGGTATTGACGAGCAGGCATTCGATGTCTCCCGGCTTGAACAGGGTGGCCGCTGTCACCTCGCTGCGATAGGCAAACTTCACCCCGCGAGTCTCCAGTTCCCGGCCGACCTCCCTTCCGCGCTCGAAGTGGCGAGGCACAATCACGAGGAACAGGTCCGGGAAGCGGCGCCGGAGGCGAAGGAACTGCTCGACAAGAATCGCCTCCTCGCCGGCGTGCGTGCTGCCGCCGATCAGCAGGCGCGCGCCGTCGGGCACGCCGAGTTGACGCAGCAGAGCAGGCACATCGAGCAACCGCCGCTCGTCGAGCCGCGCCGCGTCAAATTTGAGGTTCCCGACGACATGGATCGCCTCGGGACGACAGCCCAATTCGCGAAGCCGGGCGGCATCCGTCTCGTTCTGCGCGCCCACGCCGGCGAACGACCCGAACAAGGCCTTGAACAGAAGCCCGAATCTCTTGTACCCGCGGAAAGATCGCTCGGACAACCGGGCATTCACCAGGAAGGCCGGGATCCTCCTGTCGCGAAGCCGCCAGACGAAATTTGGCCAGATTTCGGCTTCCACGAGCACAACGGCCTCCGGATGGATCACGTTGAGCGCGCGATGGACGAATTTACGGCGGTCGATTGGATAGTAAATCTTGAGAATGTGCGACGGCAACTTGCGCTGCAGTTCACCCATCCCGGTGGACGTGGTGGTGGAGACGAGGATCTTCGTGTTGGGCACGCGCGGTTCGAGGGCGCGGATGAGCTGGGTGCAGACATTAACCTCGCCGACGCTCACGGCATGGAGCCAAACGACGTGGCTGTTGGTGAGGGCCTGCTTGACCTTGGAATCGAACTGACCGAAGCGTTGGCGGAATCCGCGCCGCCAGTTGCCGCGCCGCCACATCTTCAGAAAGTAATAGGGCGCGGAGAGGCAGAAAAAAATCGTGAAGACAACATTGTAAAGGGAGCGCATCGGCCTCGCTGCAAAGCTCTGTCTATCTGTTCACAAAAGCCGGCGTCGTTGCAAAGAAAATTCACACATTCGGGAGTCTAACCGCGGAAAAAAATCCACCAAACCAGCACGAGCATCGGCGCCATGAAAGGCAGTGTGTACTTGAACACATATCCAAGAAAGGTCGGGGTGCGGACCTTTTGCTGGTCGGCGATCGCCTTGACCATGAAGTTCGGTCCGTTGCCGATATACGTGTTGGCGCCAAAAAAGACGGCGCCGATGCTGATGGCCACGAGCAACTCAACGAGTTTCGGTTGAGCGAGCAGATAGGAGACTTCGGGATGCAACGCCTCGGGTCTGCCTGCAAATTCCTGCTGAACCTGCGCTGCGGCCTCCGGCGTTACGAAGGCCCCGATTTCGACCTCCAAAAAACTCAGGTACGTGGGGGCGTTGTCCAGCGCGCTGGAAAGGACGCCGGTGCCCCAGTAGAAAAAACCGGGTGAGAACAGTTGAATGTTGGTTTCGGCCAACCCGGCCGCCTCGTTTCGCAGGAAGTCCAGCGCGGGCATCATCGTGGCGAAGATGCCCGCGAACAGAATCGCCACCTCCTGAATCGGATGAAAGTTAAAGTCGTTCGCTTCGTGAATCTGCTTGCGAGTCGTGAACCAGGAACCGATCGCGGCTCCCACCATAATCGCCTCCCGGAGAAACTGTGGGCGGTTGATGAACACCGCCCCCAAAATCACAGCGAGAAAAAGCAGGTTGGCGAGACCGTCAAACCGCCAGATGTCGTGCGACTCGGCGAGCCTCTCGCGAACCTCTTGGGGCGCGCGCCGGTAGTTCCGCCGGTCAATCACGTAGAAAATCGCCAGCAGCAGGGCGACACCCACCGCCCACATCGGCCAGCAGTGCCGGGCGACCCACCAGAAGGGAATTCCCTTCAGATAGCCCAGAAAAAGC
>DATEKZ010000490.1:0-5491 GCA_035277185.1 Verrucomicrobiia bacterium | reverse complement strand
CGCAGGATTTCGACGACGAGGACGAGGACGAGAACGAGGGTCGCGGGAAACGTTTCCTGTTTCCTGCGCTTATTTTCCTTGCCGGATCCCGCCAAATCTCTGACTATGAAATTCTCCATGGACCGCACCCCCTCACCCCGTCCCTCTCCCCCACCGGGGGAGAGGGTGTTCCCGCAGGCGCGGGATCGGGTGAGGGGGATTCGAACCGGTTCATGGTCCCAATGCGCGATTCTGGAATCGTGGAGGCTACCCATGAACCTGGTCGAGCGTCCCGCGCCTGCGGGATGCGCGCCTTCGTCCGACACCGCCAGACCGGCGCGCAGGGGACTGACGCGCCCCGCCACGCCGCAAATCGGCTTGCTGTTGTTTAAGCGGTGGCGCGCGTCCCTTCTGCTCCTTCCGCTCATTGCCGGCGCGGCCCTGGCAGCGGAACCCACCGCGAACTGGCCGCAGTTTCGCGGGCCGGGCGCCATGGGCGTTGCCGATAATCCCCGTCTGCCCGATCGCTGGGGTCCCAATGAGAACGTCGCCTGGAAGATCGAAGTTCCCGGACGTGGCTGGTCGTCGCCCATCGTGTGGGGCGAGCGCGTGTTCCTGACCACCGTCGTCAGCGAAGGCGAAATGGAGCCGCCCAAGAAGGGCCTCTACTTCGGAGGCGAACGCCGTGAAATCCCCCAGGTCACACACCGCTGGCTGGTCCTGTGCCTCGACTTCAAATCCGGCCGCGAGCTCTGGCGCCAGGAAGCCCACCGCGGCACACCGCCGAATTCATTGCACGTGAAGAACACCTACGCCTCCGAAACACCCGTGACCGACGGCGAACGCGTGTACGCGTACTTCGGGAACGTGGGCGTGTTCTGTTACGACTTCGACGGCAAAAAACTTTGGTCCACGAACTGGCCGTCCGTGAAGACACGCAACGCCTGGGGTTCCGCAGGTTCGCCGGTGCTTCACAAGGATCGTCTGTTCGTCGTCAACGACAACGATGAGAAAGCCTTCGCCGTCGCGCTCGACACAAAGACTGGACGCGAACGCTGGCGCGTGGATCGCGACGAAAAAAGCAATTGGGCGACCCCGTACGTCTGGCAGAACGAACAACGCACCGAACTGATCACACCCGGCACCCGGAAAGTCCGCTCTTACGACCTCGACGGAAAGCTGCTCTGGGAATTCGGCGGCATGTCCTCGATTGTCATCCCGACGCCCTTCTCGAAGTTCGGTCTGCTCTACGTCTGTTCCGGCTACGTGGGCGACAAAGTGCGGCCCGTGTTCGCGATCAAACCCGGCGCGTCCGGCGACATCAGCCTCCAACCGGGCGAGACGAACAACGCGTTTATCGCGTGGCATCAACCCACGGCGGGCCCTTACAACCCGTCCCCGTTGCTCTACGGCGACCATTTCTATGTGCTGTTCGATTTCGGATTCCTGTCGTGCCACGACGCGCGCACCGGCGCCCAGATTTACGAAAAGCAACGCATCCGCCCGGAATCAACCTCCTTCACCGCATCGCCCTGGGCAGCCAACGGAAAACTATTTGCCTTGAGCGAGGACGGCGACACCTTCGTATTCCAGGCCGGTCCGGAGTATCGCCTGTTGCACACGAACGCGCTCGATGAAATGTGCATGGCCACCCCGGCGATGGCGGGGGACCGTCTGCTGATCCGCACGCTGACGAAGCTTTATTGTTTCGGGAAATCCAGGTGAGGCGGGTGCCTTAGAGCGTTTTCCAAAAATGTGTTGCCACACGGGCGAGCTTCCAAGGTGGGTCGCCGCGTGTTCTCCCTCTCCCCTCAACGGGGAGAGGGAAGTCCGCAGCGAAAATCCTGTTTTCACTGTTCCGGCGGCTATGGTTTTACTTAAACTGTCTAGAGAGCGGTTTGCGGGAATTCTGTGGCCACTGCAAGAGCCTGGTGCGTACGAGCCGCGCGTCAGCGTCATGGACAGCGGCAGCCCTCTGCCGCTGTGTGTTGCCAGCCTTGCGAGGGAAAAGCGGCAGAGGGCTGCCGCAGTCCAAAACCTCGCGGATTTCCAATCGGGCTTCCGAAATCCGGCTACAGTTTTTGTGAAAACGCCCTAGACGGAGCCAGGATCTTGGGCTGAGCGCCCGCCTACCTCTTCTATTGCCGCGCTGGTAGCGCAAGAAATTCAAAGTGGCGCATCTCGGCCAGTCCGATGGTAATCCTGATCGACTCCGAGCTTGGCGGAATCTTCCATTGCGCGTTGAATGAATAGTCTCCAAAGCCTCCACTTGTATGCTCAACTTTGTTGCCACGATTATCGACGATTCCAACGAGCCGCACGCGAGCGTCTTTCGGCTGGGGCATTAGTTTCAGGTCTATTGTGTTTCCAGCACTACATTTCACCGTAAGTTGGCCCGACCGGAAATTGGTCGTCAGATTCGCGGGGAGCAGAACTCCGTTGCCCACTGGCAGGTCAGGACTTGTCCACATTTGATCGGGTGCAAAGTCTTTCTGCCGCAGGAATCGCATCCGAAGCCGCCATACTTCACTCGGACTCAGGCTTGTGCCTTGCGCGTCGTACGATATGACGCCATTCGTTGCTGCGTAGTTGATGATGGGGAACTCAGCTTCGTTCCCCGTTGCGTCGGTCGCCTCCATCCGGTCGGGAAGCCATGCCTCGGTCGGCCGGCCATTGTGTTCCACCTTGAAACGCGCCGTTGTGAACGGCCTCTGGCCGGGCAACCATTGGATGGTCTTGATGCCCGATAGAAGTTCGACCAGTGAAACCTCCAGGTCTCCGCTTGTTCGCGTCGCCGGCAGAGTCATCGGTTGCCACACCGGATATGGGCCGGGCGTCGGATTCCGCATCTTGAATTCGGCCAGCGTGTCCCACTGATCCGAACTGTTGCGGGCATAGATTCTGAATGTCAGAACCCTTCCGCGGCGCGGAAAAGCAGGGAATCTCCACCGACTGATGTCGTTCAGGATATTTTGAGACGAGGTGCGCACCGGCATCTCAGTGGGCCTCATCTCCCATTCTTCACCCTTTTCGTCGGCAATCGTCGCACGGAGGTCGTAAAATGTTTTGCCTTCCTCCACGGGCAGTGGCGCAGCATTGGTTCCTCCCCGATGACGAATCCAGACGACCGCCTTGTTCGGAAATGCCAGTCTGCCATCCTCTACGTAGTGCGCCACATCCACCAATGGAGCAACGGGAGCGATGTGGAAGCGGCCGCTGCCGATGCCTTTTGCCGGGAGCAAGCGATACTTCAATCTCTCCCATAGGCCTCCGGGAAAACACATGTTGGTTGGCCCGCGAGTCATGGCGACAAACGAAAGCTCAGTGCCGTTGGACAACCGAACCGACTGAGTTCTCTCGGTCACCATGACGACAAAAACGATCAGCAACGCGACGCCCACAAACGCCGTTATCAGGACAATCTTTTTTCGGAAACCTCTCATCCGTTCAGGAGTCTCTGCCGCCATCCCAACACGCCAGCCCGCTGGCTCAGCGCGTGCCGCCCATGGTGATGAATTCGTCGCGGCTGAGAAGGCCATCCTTGTTGCGGTCGAAGCGTTCGAACCGTTTCGGCGCTTCAGCCGGATCAGGCTGATTCGCCAGAAACTCTTCACGCGTCAACTTGCCGTCGCGATCGGTATCCTTTCGTTCGAACAACGCCGCGCGGTCCGTTTGCCGTCTGGCCGCAGCGGGGGTTGTGCTCGTGATCTGCGGCTTGCCTTCCGGTTGCCGGGCGAGCAGCGCGCGCAGTTTCGCCACCACTTTGGGCAACGCGGCAGCGAGGTTCCGTGTCTCCGCGAGGTCCGCCTGATAGTCGTAGAGTTCCAGGTCCGCCGTGTCGCTCGCGGCACCGGGCTTCTTCCATTCCACCAGGCGATAACGCTCCGTCCGCACCGCGCGCCCGAGAATTTCCCCGTCGCCGCGCCGGTTGCGCGGATAGACGTGGAAGATGGCTTCCTTGCTGTCGCGCGATGGCCGCTTCAGCACCGGCACGAGACTCTGGCCATCGAGCGTTTGCGGAAGCTGCGGTTTCGGCAAGCCCGCCAGCTCGCACAAGGTCGGATACAGATCCACCGATTCGGCCAGGGCCCGTGTGCGCGTCCCGGGTTTGGTGACGCCCGGCGCGGCGATCAGAAGTGGAATGCGCGTGGCTTGCTCGTAGTTCGTGTGCTTGCACCACATGCCGTGATCTCCAAGATGCCAGCCGTGATCGCCCCACAACACGATGACCGTGTTCGTGGCAAGTCCGAGTCGATCCAATTCATCCAACACGCGCCCGATCTGGGCATCCACGTAACTCACCGCGGCGTGATAACCGTGGATCAAGGTGCGCGCCTGTTCATCGGTCAGCGGACCCGTTTGCGGAATGTCGCTGTACTGGCGCAGTTCGCCCCATCCCGTCGGTGCGTAGGAGGGCGCGCCCTCGGGCGGTGCGCGCAACGCGGGCGCCGTGAACGACGCGCGATCATACAAATCCCAATACTTCTTCGGCGCGCAGAACGGCAGGTGCGGCTTCAGGAAACCGACGGCGAGAAAAAACGGCTCGGCCTGTTTGGCTTTGGCCGATTGCAGCCGGCGAATCGCCTCGTCGGCAATTTTCCCGTCCGGATACGCGTTGTCCGGCACATCGGCGGATTCATACGCCGTGCCGCGCGGGAGCCTGGCCACGTTGGTTTCATTGGAAAACAAGGCTTCCTCACGGGTCAGACCCTGATTCGCGCGGCTCTCGGGCAATAAGTAGGCGATCGATTTTTCCTGAAAGTGCGGCACGCTCCAGGATGCCGGGTCTTCGTGATTGCCGTGGCCGACGTGAAAAATCTTCCCCAACCCCTCGGTCCGATAACCGTGCCGCATGAAATATTGCGGAAGCGTGACGGCATCGGGCGCGGCCTGGCGGAAATTCGTTCCCAGATTGTAGATCCCCGACGTCGTTGGGCGCATTCCGGTCAAAAGCGCATTGCGCGACGGGGCGCACACGGCTTGATTGCAGTAGGCGCGTTCGAACAAAAGCGCGCGCGCCGCCAGCCGGTCGATGTTCGGCGACCGGACGCGTCGATCCCCGTAACAGCCCAGCAATGGCTTGAGATCATCCACGCAAATGAACAGGACATTGGGCTTCACCACCGCGGCAACGGCGTGATCCCCAAACAGTGCGCAGCAAAAAATGACCGGGAACGGAATGAGCCAGCTTTTGGAATTCACGGGCGCATTCTGCCGGAATGGGCGGACGCGGCAAGTCTCGGAACGCCTACCGATGACGGCGTCCCTTCTCCGCTTCGAACGGGGAGAGGGCCGGGTTGAGATGTCGAAGGCGCACACAGGTTTCTTGACCACGGACGACCCAGCGCGGCAAAGCCGCAACCAAAACGGAGCGCGCGACGTCCTCGGCGCGCAGCAGGTCCACATTCCCTCAGAAATTGTCTTTAGAGATCCGAACGCCGTCGGGCCGGCCAAGCTGCCGCGCGCCGGGACGTCGCGCGCTCCGGGAAATCTTCGCGAAGAACAAGATTTG
>DATEKZ010000489.1:0-7110 GCA_035277185.1 Verrucomicrobiia bacterium | reverse complement strand
GATGGATTCGAAGGCGAAATCAAAGTGCAAGCCTCCGGTCTGCCGCCGGGCTTTACGGTGACGACGCCGCTGGTGATCCAGGCCGGCCACAGTGAAGCCAAAGGCGCGATCCATGCCGCACCGGATGCGGCGTCGCCTCCGGAGGAGGCGTGGACAAAGGTCGAAGTCACCGCCAGCGCGCGCGTTGACGGACGACCCGTGGTGATGGCGGTCAACAATTTCGGGAAGATCAAACTCGGCGAGAAGCCAAAACTCTTTGTTTCGTTCGAACCGATGCCTGACAGGGAGGGAGCGACGACCGCTTCAAACGAACAGGGCTCCAGGCCACTCGAAATCACCATCGCCCCGGGTCAGACGGTTCCAGCCATCCTGCGCATCCAACGCAACGGCCACGAGGACCTCGCCACGTTTACCGTCGAGAACCTTCCGCACGGTGTCATCGTCGATAACATCGGGCTCAATGGCGTGCTGATCCCAAAAGGTGAGAACGAACGGGAGATTGTCCTGACGGCCGCCAGGTGGGTGCCGGAGACGGACCGGCTGTGTTACGCCGTGGAAAACCAGGCGGGTCGTCAAACCTCCCTGCCCGTCCTGCTGCACATTCGAAAACCCGGATCGCAATTGGCGGTCAGCGGAAAGTAATCTGCCACCTCCCGGAATATCTGCCGCATGAATGCGGCGTTCCCTCGCTTTCGGGCCGAGGGATGGACACATAAGGCGCCCGCACACCGACGAATGGGAACGCCGGATTCATCCGGCAGGCAATCGGGCGTTCGCACCCATTCCTATTTCTTCTCCGGCTTTTTCTGCTCTTCCTGCTTCTTTCTCTTCTCTGCCTCTTCCTTCTGAATTCTTTCGACGTCCTCCGCCTTGATCACTTCGATCTTGGCGCCCTTTTCCAATTCCTCCTTGGAAGGCACCTTGATGATGTCGCTGGTGACGACCGGCTGGCTCCCCGGTTGCACTGCGGACGCCTGCGGTGGCGGTGCGAAGGAAAGCAGTTCCACGTCGAAGATCAGCGCCGCGTTTGGAGCGATCTGCTGGCCGGAGCCGCGCTCGCCGTATGCCAGTTCCGAAGGAATGAAGAGTTGCCACTTCGCGCCCGGCTTCATGAGTTGAAGCGCTTCTGTCCAGCCTCGGATCAGGGCATTGGCCGGCCGCACGAGCGGTTGGCCGGTTTTCGCCGAGCTGTCAAATTCCGTGCCGTCGATCAGCGTGCCACGATAGTGGACGGTCACCGTGTCGTTGGACCTGGGCGACGCGCCACTTCCTTCGGCCAGCACTTTGTATTGCAGCTCGGATTTCTTCCCATCCGGCAGAGTCACTTCCACCGTCTTGACTCCCGCCTTGGTCTTGTTCTCCGCCAGGAACTTTTCGCCGTCCGTCTTGTTCTTTTCGCCGAGCTGTTTGCGTTTCTCCATCTGCCTGGCCCGGTGTTCCTGCTGAAAGGCCGTCAAGGCTTGCCGCACTTCCGCCTCCGTCATCAGCGTTTCCTTGCCGGCCATGGCGTCCTTCATTCCTTTCAGGATGAGATCGACATCCACGTCCACCTCCTGCTGGCGCCATTGTGAACCCAGATTCACGCCGATGCCGTAGCTGACCTTGGCCTTCTGGTCCTTCAAAATATCCTTGTCGTCGGCCTGCGCCATACCGGCCGCCAGGCTAATCGCTAAAACTGTCGTCAATCGTATCTTCATTAGTTAATGCCTTTCTTCTGTAACAGGGATTATTCAGGATAATCCGCCCATTTTTCAACGGGATTCTGCAACCGAAAAGACCAGCCCATCCCGGCGCCCAATGCGCTCCATTGATAACTAAGGCCTTCCATCGCTCCATTGACTCGCGATTCGGCAAATGGTTAAAAAGGCCGCCGAACACCCAACCGCTCCATCTCCGGCATGAAAGTAACCGCCCGCGACCTGCACGCGTTTTGCGTCGAGGCCCTGACGAAGGTTGGCGTCGGCGAAACCGACGCCCGAACCACGGCCGATGTTCTCGTCACCACCGACACCTGGGGCACCTTCACGCACGGGACCAAGGCCTTGCGCGCTTATGTCCGGCGGCTTCGGGGTGGCGGATTGAAAAAGGACGGCCGGCCAACAGTCGTCAGCGAGGGTCCCGCGTGGGCGCTCGTGGACGGCGATTCGTCGCTCGGCATGGTCACTTCTGTGTTCGCGATGAAAACGGCGATGGCGAAAGCGCGCACAGCCGGCATCGCTTACGTGGGTGTGCGCAACAACTGCCACTACGGCGCCGCTGGTTATTATGCCTCCATGGCAATCCCGGAAAACATGATCGGCCTTTCGATGGCCAACGACATCCCCACCGTGAATGCGCCAGGCGCCAAGGGTTCGGTCCTGGGCAGCAACCCTTTTGCTTTCGCGGCGCCTGCGGGGGAAGAGAGACCGATCATGCTCGACATGGCGACGAGCACGGTCGCCGGCGGAAAGGTCTTCGCCGCGGCGCAACTCGGCAAAACCATTCCCGGCAACTGGCTGCTCGACGCCAATGCCAGGCCCACCACCGACCCGACGCTCTTCTCACACGCGGCGTCGCTGACGCCAATGGGAGGTTACAAGGGCACCGGCATTGCGTTCATGATCGAGACGCTGTCGGCCGTCCTGACCGGCGCGGCGATGACGTGGCAGGTCTCGAGCTGGACATTTTTCGATCCATCGAAGCCCACCGGACATGGCGCTGCGTTCATCGCGACGAACATCGAGGCGTTCATGCCGATTGCGAAATTCAAAGAGCGGGTGGATCATCTTATCCGGGAGATTCACGCTTCAGAGAAAGCCGAGGGTGCAGAGCGGATTTACCTGCCGGGGGAAATCGAATTTGAACGGCGGGAGAAAGCGCTCGTCGAAGGGATTGAGCTGCCCGAAGACGTGGTGGCGAGTTTGCGGGGACTGGCGGAAGACTTGAAGCTCGATGGAGTTTGATCCGGGATCCGTTTTAACGTCGGCTATTGGGAAGATTCCTTCTCACCCGCGCCACGATCCATCCGGCGGCCAGTGTCGCGCCGAGGATCAACCACGATTTCCAGCCGCTATGGTCCCAGTACCCTTTCAGCCCCAATGCAAGGAACACGATTCCCGCCAGAAATGTCAATGCCGTCAGGACTCCGCGCGTGCGCAACCCGCGCGGCAGGTGTTTCCAATCGGACCAGACCGAAAACAGACAAATGAAGCCACAGGCCAGCACGCCGGTGAAGAGGTTCGCAGGGGTCAGGATGGCAATCAATTCCGGTGCGCTGCCGCGGCCTTTCGTGATCGAAAAGAGAAAGCTGCCGACCAACACCGCCAGTCCGCCCGCGCCAACCCAGATCACGGACCAGCGGCGGAGTTCGGCGGATTTGCGCGTTGCAAAGTCAGGGTCAGCGGCGCGGGCCATTTCGCGCAAAACCGCCGGCGCCACCTCGATTGTCCCGTAAAGCGTGCCGAAGATCGTGAGAAAAGCGCCGACGAAATAAACATGCTTCAGCCACGGATAGACCGGCGTGACAAATTCGGCCTGGAGCGCCAGGAGATTGGCGCCGCCCGGGATCTTGTGTTGGGGGCCCAGAATGGCCGCGCCACACGCCACGAACACCCCGGTGAAAATGAGCACCGCAGCGAAGCTGAGAACGGAATCGGCCAGCACGGCGCGCAACCATCGGCGATTCACATGGAAGGGGTCGCGGGCGATCGCCGCGACTTCCGCCTCCCCGGCAATGCCCTGACCGGCCCGGCCCCACCGTTTGTCGCGCAGGTACGACACGTAGGCGAGGTAATCGTACCCGGACCCGCCGATCACTCCCACATAAGTGATGGTTTCGACCCACACCGGACGGCCGGCGAGGTCGTCGTGCAGAGAAACCCAATCCGGATAGCGGATCGGCTGCGGAACGACGAATCCTTTGAAAAACTCGAACCAGTCCGGATGCACCACGATCAGCGCCAGGAGCACACACGCGAGCATCAGGATCACGATGACCAGTTGCACGCGCTCGAGCGCCGTGTAACCGCCCCTGAACGCCAACACAAGGACAACGCCATGAATTGCCATACCCCAGACAAAATGCGCGCCGCCTTGAAGTGAGTTTTCCGTTCCAGCCAGCGCCGAGAGCAACGTGCCGGTCGTCCCCGCATGGAATCCGACCCAGACGGGAAAAGAGACCAGCGCCAACAGGAGGAAGACCAGCGGAAACCATCCGCGCGGCCCGGGCAGATCCATCCAGCGCTGAAACGGATGCGCGCCGGTGAGCACCATGTGCCGCGCCGTGGCATAGACGAGCACCCACTTCAACACGAGGACGAGCAGGAAGAACCAGAGCAACCGATAACCGAAGAGCGCGCCGGCCCGCGACGAGAAAACCAATTCACCCGCGCCGATCGTCAACGAGGCGATGACGGCTCCGGGTCCGAAAATGCTGAACCACCGAAGCGGATTATGCGAAAGGAGGGCGGGCGGAAGCGGGGTCTCACTCATGAATTGAAACATTCTCGTCGTCGAAGCAACCCCGGTCCGCCGAGGATGAGGAAGGCGCGGCTGAGGGGAAGATTCACCATGAGGGCGCCACCGAACGCGCAGGACGGGGACGTTCCGCGCGGGAGGGATTTCATCGGTTGATTATTGTCCGCGAACAACCGCGAATCCACACGAATTTTGCCCTTCCTGATGTTCGATCTCGATTGAGTTGGGCTGGACCAGCCACTTCGCGTCGGTCATGTGAAACAGGATACTAAACAGGCTTTCGTTCGTTACCAGCGCTGGTAAGCTTCGCCGCAAACCATCCGGGAATGGATACGCAACCCTCCAGCTCTTCACATTTGGAATTCCCGCCAACTCCGGTCGCGCGTCGTTTCCCGTTCATCACCTTCCTGGCCTGCGCGGCCTGTGTTGTCGTGTTTCTCGGACTGCAAATCGAACCAGACAATGAAACATGGCCCGCACTGAGGAAGTGGGGATATTATCCGCCGGACGAAATCTGGTCCGGCGCCTATTGGGCGCTGGTCACCTCGGTGTTCGTTCACCTGGCGGCCTGGCACATGGCCTTCAATGTGTACTGGTTGTTTGTCCTTGGTACGCGAATGGAACGGGCTATCGGCTCTCTTCCGTTTGCTGCGTTTTTTCTGGCGTCGGCAATTTTCAGTTCGGCAGCGGAATTCGCATTCTCCGGGACTACGGGAATCGGGGCGTCGGGAGTGGCTTACGCTCTGTTTGGCTTCATGTGGTTGAATCGCAATCGCGTTAAGGAATTTCGAGACGTGCTGACGCCGAAGCTGGTCAGTTGGTTCTTCATCTGGTTGGTTGGATGTGTGGTCGCGACCTTGACCGGGGTCTGGGAAGTAGGAAACGCGGCGCATATCGGCGGACTTCTCTTCGGCGCCGGAATCGCCCTGCGGCCGGTCTGTCCTGCGCGACGGAAGCTTATCACGTCCGCTCTAAGCGTTGCGGGTGTGGTGTCACTGGTGCCGCTGTTCTGGGCGCCCTGGTCCTTTGAATGGACCAGCGTCCAGGCACTGCGGGCACACGAAAAAGCCGACATCGCGACCGCCATCAAATGGTATCGACGCAGCATGGAATTGGGGCAGGACAAAGCGTGGTGTTTGAGCAGTATGGGTGTGCTGTATGCATGGCAGGGAGATCATGCCGCCTATCGGCAAACGCTCGACGAATTGCGGCGGATCGATCCAGCCGAAGCAACTCATTTGGAAAAAGAAGCAGCCGACTACTTGCAACCTCTGGAGCAGAAGACCAAATAACAGTGGATCAACCGCGGATCACGCAGATCGACGCGAATAAGTCGCGGTTCAAATCTTTGCCGTTCGGATGCACGCGGTGTTTTGGTTGCGATCAGATGCGCAGGAACAGTTTCCTGCGATACATCCAGTAAAGGATCAGCCAGAACACGAACAGCACCGCCGCGCCGTGCACCAAAGGTTCGCAGGCGTCGCCGAGGAATCTGAACGCGTCCTGGCCGAGGTGCGTCTTGAGGTTCTTGATGATGAATCCGTCGAACAGGTGCGCGATGCAGTAAGCCGCGATCGAGTTCATGCCGATCACGACCAGCGGAAAGGCCCAACGCTTGAGGCCGATGACATCGATGACGATATAGAAACCGGCCAGCAACAGGAAACACCAACCGCCGCTGAACAGCGTCCAGCTCGGCGTCCAGATCCGTTTGACGACCGGACAGATCCCCAGCGCTCCGAGCAAGGCCCCGGACGCCAGTCCGATGATGCCGGAGGCAACGAGCCACTTCGCCTTCGTCATCGCAGGGCGTTCGCTCCGGATGACAACGCCCGCGATCAGGCCCAGGATCATGGTGGCGAGCGTCGGTATGAAACTGAGTGTCGCGTAACCGCCGCCGTTAAACTCAAACGGCTTCGCCCGCGGGAACAGGTTGAGAAACCCCGTATCGAATGCCCACGCGAGGTTGCCGTTCTTGTTCCAGTGCGCCGCGAAGCCGCTCATCAGATGCTCCGCCTGCCAGTCGGCGTTCACCCCGACCTTCGCGTAATCGAATTCGGGGCCGGGCAGCGGATAAAGCGCGAACGCGGCCCAATAGCCAATCAGGATCATTGCCAACGCAATCCATTGGTCGCGCATCGGCCGGAATCCGAGCAGGAACAACGCGCCATATCCCAGGCCGATCTGTGAGAGCGTATCTTCAAACGTCCAGTTCGTCCGGGCGCCGCCTGTGGACCGGAGAAACACGCCGAGCAGAATCAGCAGTAACGCCCGCCAGAAGGCGTGCAAACTCATCCGCGGACCCGACTGCCCCTTCGCCGCGCGGCTCGCGATGGAGAACGGCAACGCCACACCCACCATGAACGAGAACGACGGTTGAATGAGGTCGTGCAACGAGCAGCCGATCCATTCGACGTGCGACTGATGGTGGCAAAGGATCTTCCAAAACCCGCTCTCGGGGAGGGCCCGGGCAACGCGGCACAAGTGGAGCACCTCGGCCATCATCAGGAACATGACGAATCCGCGGTAGGCATCGAGGGAGGTCAGCCGGGCCTGAGAATCTTTGGTGATCGGATCGGTGGTCGCCACAGGGAACGTGGGCAGCATAGCCCCGCCCCGGCGGTCTGAAAGCAAAATCTCCCCGTCTGTGAGAAG
>DATEKZ010000488.1:0-4901 GCA_035277185.1 Verrucomicrobiia bacterium | reverse complement strand
GACGTCAGGAGGCTCACTCCTCTATCTCTCCAAATCAGAGCCTCCTGACGTCGGCTGCTACGGGTCAGGTGAATTCCCGTCCTCTCTCCGATTACGCCCTCGCCAGCCGCTTGAGTTATTTCCTCTGGTCCAGCATGCCGGATGCCGAACTGCTGGCGCGGGCTGCGGCCGGTGATTTGAATCGTCCAGAGGTGCTCGCGGCTCAAGCCCGCCGCCTGCTCAAAGACTCGCGGATTCAGAATTTCGCAAAAGAGTTCGGCGGACATTGGCTCGACTTTCGGCGATTTGAAGAACACAACGCGGTGGATCGCGAGCGGTTCCCGGCGTTCGACACCGAACTTCGCCGGGCCATGTTCGAGGAACCGGTCCGGTTTTTCGTTGACCTCGTGCGGGAAGACCATCCGGTGCTGAACTTCCTCTATGGCAATTACACTTTCGTCAATGCGCCTCTCGCCAAACACTACGGCATGCCCAATGTCCCCCCTCGCCCCCTCGGGGGAGAGGGACGGGGTGAGGGGGCAGTCGAGAAGACCGGATGGCGTAGAATCGATGATGCCAATCAGTACGGTCGTGGCGGACTTCTGCCCATGTCGGTCTTCCTGACCGCGAACTCACCCGGCCTGCGCACGAGTCCGGTGAAACGCGGTTACTGGGTGGTTCGCCGGGTGCTGGGCGAGCGGATTCCCCCGCCGCCCGCGGTGGTTCCCGAACTGCCCAACGACGAAAAATCACTTGGCAACCTGACGCTGCGCGAGACGCTGGCCAGACATCGCGAAGACAAAACCTGCGCCAGTTGCCATGCCCGTTTCGATTCCCTCGGGCTGGTCTTCGAAGGATACGGTCCCGTCGGCGAACGCCGCGAAAAAGATTTCGGCGGACGCGCCGTGGACACCCACGCGACGTTTCCAGGCGGCAGCGAAGGCTCGGGTCTCACCGGTTTGCTCGACTACGTCCGTGCGCATCGCGAGAACGACTTCGTGGACAATCTCTGTCGCAAACTCGCCGCCTATGGACTCGGGCGCACTCTGCTTCCTTCGGATGATTCGCTCGTCGAACAGTTGCGAGCGAAGCTTGCCGCGAACGGCTACCGTTTCAACACACTTGTCGAGTGCATCGTTACCAGCCCGCAATTCCGGACGAAGCGAACCGAATCTGAAAGGATCCAACGCCATGCGCAACATCAGTGATCGTTCATCTGAAGCTCGTCGTCACAGAATCTCCCGGCGAACCTTCCTGCGCGGCGCCGGCGTCGTGATGGCATTGCCCTGGCTCGAATCGCTCCCGGTGTGGGGCGTCGAGTCTTCAGCCGCACCCCGGCGTTTGCCGCAACGCTTTGCCGCGGTGTTTATGGGCAACGGCATCAACCCCAATCATTGGTGGGCCAAAGGATCGGGCGCCGGCATGGAATTGAGCAAAACGCTCGAACCGATGGCGCCATTACGTTCAAAGCTGAATGTCATCAACGGGCTCTTCAACAAACCCGCCGTCGGCGTCGGCATTCATCCGGGGCAGACCGGGAACATCCTCTCCGGAATGCCGTTGATGAAGGGCGCCGTGCTCAGGGGCGGCATCAGCATGGACCAGGTGCTCGCGAATCATGTCGGCCAGGAATCGCTGCAGCCGAGTCTTGTGCTCGGGTGCGAACAACCCATCACCGGTTACCACGAAACCAATTTCTCCATGGCCTACAGTTCCCACATTTCGTGGCAGAGCGCGGATTCGCCGGTTCCCATGGAAGTCTACCCCTCACTCGCGTTCGACAGCCTGTTCGAGAATCGAGGCAGCAAACGCACGCAAAGCATTCTCGATCGCGTGAAGGACGATGCCTCAAGCCTCAATCGGAAGATCAGCTCCGAAGACAGCCGAAAGCTCGATGAATTCCTGACCAGCGTGCGCGAGGTGGAGAAACGCGTGGACCGGATGCGCGGCGATCAGACCAAGGCTGAAGAAAATGCCAGGGACCGCGGAAAACCGCTCATCGCGATGAACCGGCCCGACAACGGCCTTCCGGAAGACATCCGCGATCATATGCGGCTTATGTGCGACATCGTTGCCCTCGCTTTCCAGACGGACAAGAGCCGCGTGGCCACGCTCGTGCTTTGCCGCGATCTGTCCGGACTGTTTTATCCCTTCCTGGGCGTTCGCAAGGCACATCATTCCGCGTCGCACGACGATTTGTCGGACGATTACGAGAGCGTCTCGCGCTATTATGTCAGCAACCTGGCTTACCTCGCTTCGCGTCTCGACGCTATGCCGGAGGGCGAGGGCACCGTGCTCGACAACACATGCCTGCTTTACCTGTCGAACATGTGGTCCGGCTCCAGGCACGACAACACGAAGCTACCCGTGCTGACAGTCGGCGGCTTGGGCGGAACGCTGAAAACCGGCCGGGTTCTCGACTACGCTGAGGCTGGCGACCAGAACCGCAAATTGTGCAGCCTGCATCTATCACTCCTGGATCGGATGGGGGTGACGCTCCCGCGCTTCGGTGACGCTGAGACCCGACTGGCTGACCTTTAAGGTCGCCGGTTCCGGCGCTGACGATGTTTGGCGGCTTTGGCGGCGGCGGTTTTTTCCGAGCAAAGTAAAAGGAGTTCTGCGGGTGAGCCTGGCCCCTCGGCGTTGACATGCCAGGAAGACAACAGTTAGTGTGTGCAGCATGAGAATTGAGGCCATTGAACAAGCCTTACACGCGAACCCGTTTGTCCCTTTTCGCCTGGTAATGCCAAGCGACCGATCCGTGCCGGTGCCTCACCAGGACTTTATCTCCATCGCCCCCAATCGAAAGTGGCTGTTGGTCTGGAACAAACGGGGCGGTTGGAGCCTGATCGAACCCGCGTTGGTGGTGCAGTTGAACTTCAACGGTGCGCACCGGCGCTGACGCGCCTCTCGCTTCTCTTACCCGTCCGTTGACGGTCCCAATTCCGGGCAGTAGCTTCTTCCTGTGATTGACGTTGCCGAACTTCAGCCCGCCGGCGTGGATCGGTTCCCGGTCTGGAAACCGAAACCACCGGCGAATGTGGATGAGTTGTCGCGCGAGATCCTAGCGCTCAGGAAAGATCTGAACGCGGTCATCCTTGCCCACAACTATCAGGTGCCGGAAATCCAGGACGTGGCCGATTTCGTGGGCGACTCGCTCGGACTGTCGCAGCAGGCGGCCAAAACGGACGCCGAGGTCATCGTCTTCTGCGGCGTCCATTTCATGGCCGAGACGGCGAAGATTCTGAATCCTCACAAGATCGTCGTGCTGCCCGACAAGGACGCCGGCTGTTCCCTCGAAGAGAGTTGTCCGGCGGACAAACTGCGCGCGTTTCAGGCGACGAATCCGAATTTCTACACGATTGCCTACATCAATTGCAGCGCGGACGTGAAGGCGCTCAGCGACGTGATCTGCACCAGTGGCAACGCGGTAAGGATCGTTGAGGCCGCGCCGAAGGACAAAGACTTGTTGTTCGTGCCGGACGAAAATCTCGGCGCGTGGGTGATGGAACAGACGGGGCGCCCGATGACGTTGTGGAAGGGGAATTGTTACGCGCACGTCGAGTTCCGGCGCGATGGCATCCTGCGCCTGCGGGAGGGGCATCCGGATGCGAAGGTTGTGGTTCATCCCGAAAGCCTGCGCGAGGTGCGGGATATTGCGGACGCGGTCTGCTCGACGGAAAAGATGATTGATTACTGCCGGACGAATCCGGCGCGGCGCTTTGTGGTTGTCACAGAGTCGGGCATCATTCATCGGTTGCAGAAGGAATGCCCGGGAAAGGAGTTCTTCTGCGCGCCCGTGTTCGACGTGATGAAGATGCCGACGGACAACTGCCGGTGCAGCGAGTGCCGCTACATGAAAATGAATACCTTGGAGAAGCTGCGCGACTGCATGAAGAAGCTCGCGCCGCGCATCGAGTTGCCCAAGGAGATCATCCGCCGGGCGCGGCTGCCGATCGAGCGGATGCTGGAAATCTCCGCGCGACCTCTGGAAAACGCAGGATAAGGACGGGAAGGCGTCCCACCGGATTGGTTTTGCGTGGCGGGGGATTCACGCCCCGGACAAGCCAATTAGGCCGCCCCTTCGCAGATCGACCAAGCCCGAGCCAGAGGCGTCTCACGCATTGGGCCCCTACCCTTGCCAGTCACGGATCTTCGGGTCCAAAAGACCAGCCAAGCTGCTACGGACGAAGACGTTGGGGGTCCGGTTCAGCGGCCCCCTTTAGGGTCAGGGGCCTGTCCCATCGAGTAATCCCGGGGCTAAGGTATTTCTCCCATTCAACTCAGGTTTACCCCGATGGCGCGGTTTCCCACATTACCGCACAGTGGCGTCAAGTCCGAAGCCGGAAAGGCGCGGGCAAGAAACAAAGTCCGCTGACGATAACAATGACACTGACTGGAACAGAACAGACGGAGTGGACGGCCCTCCCATTCCAGCCGGCAAGAAACAATCCAATGAAACCGGTGCGAACGCTGCTGGTGGATGACAATCCCGAATTTCTCAATTCGGCCGCCGGTTTTCTGTCGACCAGTCCGCAGATCGAGATTGTGGGGCTCGCTCAATCGGCCCGCGAAGGGATGCGCCTGGCGGGCGAGTTATCGCCCGACCTTCTCCTGATCGATCTCTCCATGCCGGAGATGAACGGCATCGAAACCACCCGGCGGATCAAACAACTGCCGATGGCGCCGAAGGTGATCATCCTGACCTTGCACAACAACATTGCGTACCGCGTGGCGGCGGAAAACGCCGGGGCCGACGCGTTCATCTCCAAGGCGGACTTCGTAGAGGCGTTGCTGCCCGCGATCTGCCGTCTCTTTGATCTCTTATGAAAAAAATAAACGGTCGCGTGATTCAACGCGTTTTGACTCTAGGCCCGCTAACCCCAGCCCTCCCCAGCGGCGACCGGGACAATGGCACGGCG
>DATEKZ010000487.1:0-2879 GCA_035277185.1 Verrucomicrobiia bacterium | reverse complement strand
TTGATGATGTAGGCCGCAGCCAAAAGATCGCGATGATACGACCGGTCCAACTGGGCATGAAGGAGGCTGGCGAATGCCACAATCTCGGAGTCGGGAAGCGATTGCAGCTTCTCTTGCAGAGCGGAGATCTGCGCGTCGGGATCCCCGCCACCTGCTCGTTTTGACTCGGCGATCAGTTGCCAGAAAATAGCTTCGTTCATCATTTGCCTTCATTGACGGTGAACAGCCATCTCCGGGAGAAAGGCGCGAGCGAGGGGCCTATTTCTTGACGGTGAGCCTGCTCGGCGCGTGGACTCCTTTGACCGACTCCAGCAGCCGGTCGATGACGTTTTCGACGGTGACGCCTTCGGCTTCGGCGCGATAGTTGATCAGGATGCGATGGCGGAGGGTTGGATAAGCGAGGTTCTGAATATCCTCCTCGGTCACATGGGCGCGGCCATGGAGGAGCGCGCGGACTTTGGCGCCGAGCACCAGAAACTGGCCGGCGCGCAAACCCGCGCCCCAGCTCACCCATTCATTGACATAGTCGGGCGCGCCGGGCTGGCGAGGCCGCGACGCCGCAGCAAGGCGGACGGCGTAACGGACCAAATCCTGCGCGATTGGCACCTTGCGGACGATGTCATGGAAGCGGATCACGTCCTCGCCGGTGAACAGCGGTTCGATCGGCTCGGGTCGGCGCGCGGTGGTCTGAGTGACCACCTCGACCTCTTCGTCTTCGGGCAGGTAGTCAATGACCACATTGAACATGAACCGATCGAGTTGGGCTTCCGGCAGGGGATACGTGCCCTCCATTTCGATCGGGTTCTGCGTGGCGAGGACGAAGAAAGGCTCGGCCAGGGCATGACGGACGCCGGCGGCGGTGACCTGGTGTTCCTGCATCGCTTCGAGCAACGCCGCCTGGGTCTTGGGCGGCGTTCGATTGATTTCATCGGCCAGAATCATGTTGGCAAACACCGGGCCAGGCACGAACTCCATTCGCCTGCCGTCGCCGGTCTCCTGAAGGATTTCCGTCCCCGTGATGTCGGCGGGCATCAAATCGGGCGTGAATTGAATGCGCTGGAACTTGAGATGAAAAATCTGCGCGATCGATTTGACGAGAAGCGTCTTGGCGAGACCGGGCGCGCCGGTGATGAGGCAGTGTCCGCCGGCAAAAAGCGCGATCAACAGTTCCTCGATGACCTCTTTCTGGCCGACGATGACCTTGGCGAGCTCCGTTTGAATGCGCGAACGGCCGGCGATGATCTGGTCAACGGTCTGTCTTTCGGTCATGTTTGAGTCTGTGGATTTTTCCACGGGGTTCCTTGTTTGTTTGAGGGTGTGAAAAAGGGGAAACGCCGGGTGCCTAATGAGTCATGGCGTAGAAGACGATGTTGATTCCAAGCGGGTAGGCCTTTTTCTCCGAAAACTCGCGGAAGTAATATTCACTTTCGCCTTCGCGTTCCCAGCCGTCGCCGTTGTCCGTGTTGTGGCAGATGATCGCCATCATGCGGTTCTTGTCGTCAAAAATCGCGCGGAAATGGACTTCCCGGGCATCGTAGCGTTCCCACGTAACGCCGCCGTTGTACTGGCTCTGGTGACCCAGTCCGATATTGGGAACCTGCAACTGGTTTTTTTCCAGCTTGAGGTCGAAGACACAGTGAAAAATGGGGTGATCCATCGAAAGGTCCACGGGTTCGCGATCGGGAAAGACGCGCTTGATTTGCTCGTAGAAATTCATCCATTCGCGTTCACCCCAGAAATCGTCCACCATCAGGAAGCCGCCGTTCAATAGATACCGGCGCAGACAGGAAACTTCTTCGTCGGCCAGTTCCATGTCTCCCGGCTCGACGATGTAAATCCAGGGATACTCAAACAGCTCAGGGTCGGTCAGCTCCAGCACTTTGCCTTCCGGATCCACTTTGAGCGAGGTCAGTTGCTGCAGACGGTAGGAGAGATTCAAATCCGCGTCGCGATAGTCGATGGCCCATTTGTCCAATCCGTACCATCCCCGCATGGAGGGGTACTTGATCCGCACAAAGGTGAACACGTCCTTCTTGAACGCGACTTCGTTCTGCCATTCAGGGACCCCCGAGCGATCGGTTTCCGCCTGGCGGCGGCCGCGGTTTCCGCGTTGCGCGATGCACAGCGTGGCTGTCGCAACGAGGAGGACGATTGCGGCAAACCGTGTTGTGCGGGTGGTCATGGAGCCGGTTCGGTTGGATTCGCAGCGTTCGTCTTCTCCGTTTTGACATCGGTCAGCTCCAAAAGCAAGCGGTGCGCGTCACGAAAACGCGGCGCCTCTTCCAATGCCTGTATGACGTGCCGCTTCGCTTCCGCGTTACCGGTCTTGTGCAGGAGGCGCGCGAGGCGGAAATGCACGTCGGCCGGATCGGGCGGATCCAGCAACAGGAGCCGGCGATAGGAATCGATGGCTTCGGGCGCTTTTTCGAGTTCCTCGCTGGCGCGCGCGAGGGAACGATGCGGCTGAGGCAACAGCGGGTTGACCGCGAGAAAGCGGCCGGCGTTTTCCGCGACCGACGCCCAGTCCCCAAACGTTTCACCCAGTTCCATCAGGCGGAGATAGGCGTCGGTCACTTCGGAATCCAATGACGCAAGTTTTGCCAACGTCGCGCGTTCCTGATCGGTTTCGTTCAACGCGCGATGCGCGACGGCCAGCAGGGCATAGGCGCTCTGCGCGCCGGTTTGCGACGGATAGAGATCGACCAGCTTCTGCAACGGCGTCTTGGCGCCGCTCCAATTCTTGTTTTCGATCAGGCGACGGGCGTTTTGAAGCAGGACCCAGTAGTTGGTCGTGGACGCTGAATCGGCGGTGTTCGCCGATTCAGCCTCTTCCTGAAGCTTAGAGGGAGCAAGCGGAGGCACTTCGATTTGACCTGGCA